>CAMCVY010000001.1 GCA_945881995.1 Bifidobacterium breve
TAGATGACCGCGGTGAGTGATCGCAGTAATACCGCCAGCGAGCCCAGCGAATGGCAAAAGAAGATCGCAGGGGAATGGCATGGTCGTCCCGGTCTGTTTGATCCTGAGGGCAACCACGTGGGGTACGAGCGCATTGCGCGCGCCAGTGAGGTATTGCCTGACGGCACCACGGTCTACTGGATGAATGGCACCTTGGACGGTTCTGGGCCGCTGCGCAACCGTTTCCAACTCGGCGCAGACTTCCGCTTTGAAGTCATCGACTCGGATGAGAACCGCGTGTACATGGGTCCCGACTTTTATGGCACGGGTCAGCCCTATGGCTTGTTCGTTGATGCGCACTACTACTCACCCGGATGGCAAGCAGACCTTCGTACGTGGAACCAAGTCCTGCCGGACGGTAAGACGCAGGTCTACTCATCGGTCTTGCACGACGGTTGGAGCGTGTGCGCGGTATTCAACGGCTTGTACAAGGTTGTCGACGTCGGCGCGAATGACCAAGAGACCCAAGGCTTTATTGATTCGTGGATCAGGGACGAAACAGATCGTGCTCCGCGCCCACATGTCTTGCCTACCAAGCAAAGAGGTGCCTGGACGGGGACTCTTGAGGTGTATGACGCCGCTTCGCAAGAAAAGGTGGGCGACAACTTCGTCACTATTGACCATGAGCCCTTGTCGCTCGTACGTACCAAGCAGACGATCACCTGGGAAGGTGCGATCAACCGCAAGTACACCTTCGAGCGCTTGCGCCGAGATCAAAACACGACCTATGACGGCCCGGACATCATGGGAAATGCCCGCAACTACGGACGTGCCTTATTCACGAGTCAACACTTCACCGGTGGCGATGTGTGGAAGATTAAGGGACGCGAGTACCTGCTTGACGACTCGCAGTCTTTGAGCATTGTGTGGGAAGCATTTAAGGGCGACATGCTCACTAACGTTATTTTCGGACAGCTGGATTGGAAGGCACAAGCATGAGCGAGAACCGTTCCGTCGTCGTCACTGGTGGAACCCGTGGCATTGGCCAAGGGCTAGTGCGCGAGTTCATCAAGGCCGGTTGCCGAGTCACGTTCACTGGATCCAGTGAAGCATCCACCGCCAAGGGCCTGGAGGCTCTGGGTGGAGCAAGCGCCAACCTGACTGCTGTCGCATGCGACATCACCGACCGCGAGCAAGTCCAGGCAGCATGGGATCACGCTGTTGCCACGTTCGGTCGTGTAGACATCTGGATTAACAACGCGGGTATTTCGTTGCCACGCAAGCCTTTCCAGGACCACGCGGTTGCGGACTTGCAGGGCATCGTCGACACCAACATCGTGGGAATCTTCAACGGTGACGCGGTGGCGATGAAGGGCATGCTGGCCCAGGGCTCTGGTTACATCTGGAATATGGAGGGCTTCGGTTCGAACGGTCAGACTAGTTCAGGCCTGGGTCCTTATGGCGCGACTAAGCGTGCGCTGAACTACCTGACCAAGGTACTGATCAAGGAACTTAAGGGAACCGGTGTCGGCATGGGTTACCTCAGCCCCGGCATTGTCGCCACTGACTTGTTGATCCAAGACTACGAAGACGACATGGAACAGTGGGAAAAGGTCAAGAAGACCTTCAACATCCTGGGCGACACCGTCGAGACGGTTACGCCTTACCTTGTTGATGGCGTCTTGAAGACCGAGAAGAGTGGAAAGCGCGTGGCATGGCTGACGCCGGCAAAGGCCGGTGGCCGGTTCGCTACTGCGGGCTTCAAAAAGCGCAATCTCTTTGACCAGATTGACCCGCGCAAGACCATGGATCAGCAGGACGCTTCGTAGTGGCCTTGACTGACTGCGTTACCTATCCATTGGTCTTAGCGGCCGAAGATATCGTTCCCATTGTTTTAGCTGGTGTGGGTTATTGGTACCTGTCCAAGCGGGTACTCAACGACTTTGAAGGGTCGCCAGCTGTTGCATTAGCCATGCGGATCGCCGCCGGGCTCTTGGTCGTTTGTTCGTTCTTGGCCGGACCGGTGCGAAAGATCCTTGCTAACGTGGCCGCAGTACCCATTTGCGCGCCGGATTTCGAAGTTCCTTATTCGCAATTCCAGATTCCCTTTGTGAGCGCGCTAGCCCCAGGGTTTGCGATCTTGACCTGGGGTGTGATCTGCACACTCAAGGGCCGCAAGGTCGCCTTTTGGCCGGCGAGTGTGTTGCTCGCGCTCGGTGTGGTGGGTGCAGTCGCCGTGGGTGAGCGAACCATCTTGTTCGCAGTAGGTGGTCTGTGGGCCACAGCCCTGGCTGTTTCGGCCGGAATCCTTGCTTCTCGCCAACGTGATTTTGTGACAACGGGACTCTTTGCCCTCTACGCCTTGGGTACTTTGGCCCTACCGCCCATCAGTTCCAAAGGGAATGTTTCTGATGTAAATGTTCAGTGGTTGGCGCAAGGGATTAATTCGGTTACACAAGGCCTGTTTCTCTACGCCTGCTATCGACTGTTTTCACGTTACCAACGCCAGTCCACTACTACCGCTGCCTAGGGAGAACTCACATGGGTGATCAACTCGCTTTCCGCAAGAAGTTTGGTGTCTTGGCACCGAGTACGAACTCCATCGTCGAACCGGACTTCAATCGCATGGGTGTTCCCGGTGTTACGCCGTTGTTTAGCCGCATTCACATCTATGACCAAGACCTCTCGACCGAGGCCCAGATGGAAAAGTTGCGCGTACAGCTCGATGAGTCCTTGGACTACGCCATTGATCTCGTCTGCACCGCCGAAGTTGACTACATGGTCATGGGGATGTCGGCTGAAACCTTCTGGGGTGGCGTTGCGGGCAACGACTACTTCAAGGCACGCGTCAAAGAACGTTCGGGCGGGCTTGAAGTCGCCACGGGTGCTGAAGGGTGTCAAAAGGTCCTCAACAGTTACAACGTGAAGTCCATCTCTGTTGTCACGCCGTATCAAGAAAACGGAGACCGGGAGGTCATTAATTACTTTGAGGAGATTGGCTTTGAGGTGAAGAAGTTGATCGGCCTCAAGCGTCCAACCGCGGTTTCCATTGCGCACACCACGGAGGACGAACTTCGCGATGCCCTCATTGAACTCAACGAGAGCGGCGCTGAGGCGATCGTCCAGGTGGGCACGAACTTGTCTATGGTCCGCCTAGCCGCTGAGGCTGAGCGCTGGTTCCACAAGCCCGTTGTGGCGATTAATGCTGCGACCTGGTGGATGGCCCTTCGAGAGAATGGCATCAACGACAAGCTTTACGGCTTTGGCCGCATGTTTGAGGACTTCTAATCGCTCTTAGTTAGTCAACAAAGGGGTGTCAACGGGTGCAACCCGGTAGCACCCCTTTGTTGTGCGGTCCTTCAGTGTGCAGGTGTCGTCCCACGTGATCTGACGTAGTGCTGTCGCACCGGCGTATTGGCCTTGATTCCAGCTGGACCCGTAAGCAACAGCGGAACTGTAGGTAGTTCCCAACGACCACATGGCGTCTTTGAATGCATTGGGAGTCACGTTCTTAGGGGCCTTATCGAGGGCCGCCTTGAGCAAGAGAGTGGCATCGCAGAACTGCAAAATGATGCGGTAGTTTTCGCGGTTTCCTTCAGGCGGGTTAGCGCCAGCCGCATCAACAATTTGCTTGCACACACCTTCATTCGGTCGAGCCGGATCCGGGAATGGGAGGGTCGAGGAGTCGCTCCGGTTATCTGATGAGGGAGAGAATCCAAGCCCAAGCATCCCAATACGACTTTTCCCAACGATGGTTTCGGGGTTGTCGACGAAGAACGCAGGGTTGTCGTATGAGGAGATGGTGTACTTCGCTGTTAGTTCCTCAGCTTCAGTCGAGGACAAAGCCACTGCCTCAATGCGTTCGCCCCCAAGAGCGATCACTCGGTCTAAGCCCTGGTTTTTTGCACCGGCAAGGGCCGCTGAGGAGGTGGCACCGAGGGTGCCAATGTTGGAGACGTCAATAAAGAAGTTTGCGGACTTTGTTACGCCAATGCTCTGGAGATAAGGGGTCACGATCGTGTCGATGGCTCGTCGTGAGACGGCCGCATCGGGGGCAATGACGGCCACTCCTTGTGCGCCATCAAACCAACCGGCTGCCTTCAGATTCGGCAGTAGCGTCTTGACGTAGGAGTCGAATGGCGGAAGCGACGTGGACCACAGGTAGGGGCTGTAGGCCTGATACTCCTGCTGATCAAGGGGGAGATACGTCTGGTCCAACATGATCGCCCGTGCAGATTGATAGCACGGGCGAGCGTTGTTTTGGAATTGGCCATCCATGGCGATGGCAAAGATTTCCGCATCCTGAGTGAAGGCTCGGCACTGAGCTTCCGCGTATTCGGGGCTGTCAAGTTGTCCCGTGTAGGGCTTGATAATCGGGTTGAGCTTGCGCCCGCCGGCCCCACCATTGGTATTCACGTAATTGACAACCGCCTGGATACCTTTGGTGGTGACATCAAAGCCGCCGTCTTCGACATTTTTAAAGCCTAAATTTTTGGCGATTTCGCCGATGTCAACGACCAGATATCCAACATTGACCGTGTCAGCCGAAACACCAGGCGATGGTTGATCCGCAGGACCGCCAGCGGCGCTCGCGTCGCCGCCACTTCCGGCGGCACCGCTACTGCTGTTGTTGGAACTACTACATCCCGCAACAAGGGCAGCGCAGGCCAACAAAGCGATGAGTGATCGAGCGATGGTCAAACGTGACGATTGCACGGCGTACCTCCGCCGCTTACATTACGACACTGTGGCGGTAAATGGACCCGATCTTTCAACTGCGGTCATATCTGCGCCCAAGTACGAGCGCACCACATCGGGGTGATTTCGCACGGCATCGGGGGAACCTTCGGCGATGACCGCTCCAAGCTCCATGGCGACCACGCGCTGGGCTAGACGAAAGAGCAGGGGTAGGTCGTGTTCAACCACCACCAGGGTGGTTCCCAGATCGCGGTTGACTCCAGTCAGGAGTTGAACCAAACTCTCGCCCTCAGATTGAGCAATTCCACCGGCAGGTTCGTCCAGCAAGAGAACTTGCGGATCCAGCGCCAGCATGCAGGTGATTTCCACCATGCGACGAGTTCCGGTAGAGAGCTCACCCACGGGCTTGGCTTGCAAATAATCAAGCCCCATCACTTCCAGGTATTGCATGGCGCGCGCCTTCTTGGCGCGATCAGCCATGGGCAAGCCCAGCAGCGAGCTGGTGACTCCGGTAGGAGCGGTGCGCTCCATGGCAACCATCACGGTTTCCAGAACGCTCATCGTTGGGTACAACCGAGCGGCTTGGAACGAACGTACGAGACCGAGTTTGGCCCGCGCCTCCGGCGACAGCTTGGTGATGTCGCGACCGTTGAACACGATGGAACCACTGTCAGGAGCGGTGAAGCCTGCAATAATTTCAAACAACGTGGTTTTGCCGGCGCCATTCGGTCCGATGATTCCCAAGATCTCACCAGGCTGGACGGCCAAGTCCACGCCGGCAACGGCCTTGATGCCTCCGAATGAACGCGCTGCGCCCGTGACTTGAAGGATCGGCGGCAACGCCTGTGGATCAATTCCGACAAACGGGTCGCGGCCAGAGTTTTGCTTCAGTGGCGTCACGTCGATCACGGCTATGCGACGATCCTCACCATCGATTTCACCTTCATCAAAGCGAATAGCTGCTTGTGGATCTACACCTTGCAGCCGGGCCAGACCAAAGGCTGCGGAATTGCGCACGCGAACGAGGACTCCACCCAGACCGCGCGGAATCAGAACAATGATGATGACGGAGAGCAGGATTAACAAGGGTGGGATGAATGCATTCAGTGTCACTAATTGTGGGATGCGGCTGTAGAGCGCACCGATCGCTGGTCCGGGAAGGACACCCAAGCCTCCCAGCACGCTCTGTGAAACCACATCAACGCTGAAGCCACCCTTGAAGTAATCGGGCGTCAGGGTCGTGACCGAGTTAGCGATGATGACGCCGCCAAGTCCAGCAATTCCACCCGCAATCGCAAAGGTTTGAAGTTTGCGGTACGGCGCAGCGATCGTGAATGCTCTCGCTGCGTCCTCATTGTCACGCAGTGCACGAAGGACTCGACCCAAACCGGTACGACGGATGTTGGCCGCTATCAAGAAAGCAATCACGAGGAACACCAAAGAGAATAGGTAGTAGTTCTTCGGCAAACCGAAGTTGATGTTGAGACCTGAAATTTGCAGTGGGTTAACGCGAATTCCAGAGGCGGTGGGGCCGATGAGAATCTCTTGGCGCAGCAACCACGATGAGGTAGCAAACGAGAAGGCAAGGGTGCTCACAGCTAGGGCAAGCCCGCGCAGTCGAAGGGCGGGAATTCCGACCAACGCCGAGACGATGGCGCCAACAACTACACCAGCCAGTAGCCCAAGAAAGAATTGTCCTGTCGCGGCTGACACCTTGACGGCAACGGTGCCCGCGATGGCGGCAAAGGCGAATTGACCCAAGGAGAGTTGACCAGCAACTCCGGTTAGCACGCCTACGGACAAGCCCACGATGGTGAAGCCAACGGCGAACGTCAAAATCGTGGCCGTCTTATTGGTTACGGTCAGGCCGATATACACCGCAAAGGCCAAAGCGATGACCGAGATGAGCGGAGTAATCAGGCGAACAGTGAAGAGCCGGCGAATTTGGGTGGGCAACTGGGGTGGATACAACTTGTTCCATTCACCGCGGTCTTCGTCACGACGCGAAGAAAGTTTTGGCTGGAGGAGCAAACCAGCAAAGACCACGATGACCAAGGCAAGTTGGGGCAAGCCGGGCAAGTTTTGATTGCTGGCCAAGACCTGGGCCGCGACTCCAATCCCAACTGACGAGAAGAAGGCGATGGGCAAACTTTGGAAGCGGCCAAGGACAGCGCCCGCTAGCGGCAGTACCAGAAGCGATGGGCCGAGGAAATCCTTGTCTGGCAAGTTGATCGTCGGGTAGACCAAGATCACAGAGAACGCCGCGATAGCACCAGCGATTCCCCAGGACAAGGTGACCATGCGGCTTGCCGACACTCCAGCCAAGGAAGCCGCATCGGGGTTATCCGCAGCCGCTCGAATTGCTAGTCCGTAACGCGATCGGCGAAGGAACAGTGTCAGCGCGAGCAGAACGAATGGGGCGAGCAAAACGATGGCGACAAAAGAGGGTTGGATGGTCGTCGCGCCTAGTTTCAGGCCAGTGAGGAACTCCGGTAGCGCTGGCTTGGGGAACAAGCGACCGGATGCGTTGCTTTGGTTAATCACCAAGCCAAAAATGATCAGGAATTGGGCTAGACCCAGAGTGACAACGGTTCCAAGCACGCGGGGGGCGTCTGAAATTCGGCGCACAAATCCCCATTCGACACCGGCGGCGATGAGCGCTCCGGCCAAGATGCCGACCGGGAACATCAGCCAGTAGGGCAGTCCCTGTTTAGCAACGATGGCACCGAAGATGGAAGCGGCGAAAATTCCGATAGCCACGTGGGCGAAGTTGATGAACCGGCTAGCGCGGTACACCAGTACGAGTCCGATAGACAAGAGCCCGTAGAGGAACCCCGTGAAGAGTCCACTCAAAATGTTGGGGAACGAAAGGTCGAATCCACCGAGGTTCATGCGGGGCTCCCAGACTCATCAAGGGTGACGGGATTGGCGTCGGCGGTAGTTGGATGGCCACCCAGGCTCAAGGCTTGCACGAGTTCCGGCTGGGCGAGGAGGTCCTTGGCGTTTCCTTCGTAGACGATCTCGCCCTTTTCCATGAAGTAACAGCGGTCCACCAAGTTGAGGGCGACGTTGACTGATTGCTCAACAACCAGGACGGCAGTGCCTCGTGCGTTGAGTTGACGCACCATTTCCAAAAGCTCGCCCACCACAATGGGGGCCAGTCCGAGGGAAAACTCATCAACAACCAAGACTTTCGGCTTGGTTATCAGCGCCTTGGACAGACCGAGCATCTGTTGCTCGCCACCACTGAGGGTCGAGCCCAATTGATTGCGACGGTCGGCAATCTTGGGAAAGACTTGGAAGGCTTCGTCGATGCCTTCTTTAATGCTGGCTCGATCGCGCCCCAAACTAAAGCCGTACATCAGGAGGTTTTCGTAGACCGTCATCGAGCCGAACACTGCGTTGCCACCCACAATTTGGGACAAGCCAAGGGCCACTCGCTTGCTGGCGTTAATGTCCGTGACGTTGTCACCGGCAAGGCGAACGACTCCAGCTTGGGGGGATTCCAATCCGGAAAGTACTCGAAGCAAGGTGGTCTTACCCACTCCGTTAGGGCCAAGGAGCGCAACCATCTCGCCTTCGTTAACCCGCATGGATACATCAAAGAGAACCTGCACAGATCCGTAGGCGAAATCAATGTTGCGGGCCGAAAGTACGGGAACCGCGCCGGATTCAGCTACGGCTTCATCAAAGTCTTGAGTTTCATCTTCGACGCCAAGACGAGCATCAAGGTCAGGCCCCACGGCACGAATGAGCTTCTTGGACCGACGCCAAAACAAAATCATCGGCAAACTTGCTACAGTGAAGGCGACTGCGTAGGCAGCGCTGCCACCGATGATCGCACTCACGGCGCTGATCACCAGAAGTGCAAGGAGTGAACCGCCGATCGTTGAAAACAGAGATATTCCTACTGCCGTGGGCCGGTCCTCGGGCTGAATAACCGAGAGCATCGTGATGTCGAGAGCAACCCAGGCGAGGAATCCACCGATCGTTGCCAAGGCGAGTTGCGGCGAGATAACAGGGCGTACGAGTCCGATCAGTAACAGTCCGGCAAACCCGATTATCAGGCCAACGGGGATGACGGCTGCTAGTGCTTCAGGTGAGCGGCGAACAGACTTTTCTAAGCCACGCGCTACGAGGTAGAGCGTAAGGAATGCAACAGCGCTGGCGATGGTGATGACGAGCGCTGCGGTGCCCTCTTTGAGTTCGCGTGCTTGCGCAAGACGAATGACGGGAACGATCAAAGCTGCCCCTGCACACCAGCCAACGGCCACGTAAGAGGTGAGGGCAAATTTTACGGTCGGGATTGATCGCACGCGCAGCGTGGATTCGGACCACGAGGGGCGCAAGCCGGCGACGGGATCATCAACTTGACCCATAGCGCGACGCAGACGATCTGGTTCTGCTCCGCCTACCTTTGTCTCGGTCAGGAGCAACGAGCCCAAGGACAGGACGACTGCCAAGATTCCGGAGAGGAGCAGTGCCTGGCTAGCGCCAATATCGATGCCAGCAATCGCGATCCAAGCGCACGCACCACCTAATGCGCTCCCGATCAGGGTGCCCATGTGCGTGCGGGCAATGGCTCGGGCGCGGGCTTCAGGCACGGTCGAGTCGAAGGCCAGAGTGCGCCAGATAGGAGCGCCGAGTCCAAATAAAACGCCACGAGCCAGCGCCACCAACAGGAACCAGCCAAATGCCGGGATGAGGTTCATTAATAGCGCAAAGACGGCTGAGTTCACCGCGAAGATCACGGAGGCCGCGGTACGACGATTGAAGGGAACGCGGTCGCTAAGCGGCGCACCGACAAGTCCGGCCAAGATGGCCGCTGCGATGACAGTTCCGCCCACGGTGGTGGTGGTCCAGTTGTTATCGCGTGCGATTTCAGGGGAAAGTAAGAGCAAGGTAGTCAGAGGGAGCGCGACCGAAGCATTGATGAGAGAGAGCCCGAGAACTCGTCGTCGCGCGCTAGTAGGTACCGCAACTTTCCACTTGGGGATGGTGATGTCCCCGCTAATACCCACGGCAGTCCGCGCCGCGTCACGTACCGACGCTTCCAGGGTTGGAACCTCGTCTACCCCAACATCTGTTGGGCTAGTTGGTAGCGAACGGGACATTCCCACCTCGGTATAAGAAGCACCCGGGCTTGCCGGATACGGGGTTTAGGCAGGTCGTTGATTCGTAAACAAGGACTCGACCAGTGTTGCTAGCCGCGTACTGCCCGTTACCGATTGACCCGCCGAACGTAACAGCAGAACTGTATCCGTTCCCGACCTGCCATGCCGCATCGCGGAAGGCGTTAGCCGTGAGGTCCTTCGGGGCCTTGTCGATGACGGCCTTGAGGAACAAGTTGGCATCGCAGTACTGCAAGCCTTCCTTGTAATTGGGGCGCACACCGTCGGGCGGGGTAGCTCCGGCTGAATCGATAATTTGCTTGCAGAGCCCCTGATTGGGGGTGGCCGGGTCTGGGAACGGAATAGCTGGATCTAGGCGGATGTCACCAGCAGGCAAGACGCCAAAGCCGATCATGCCGGTCAGTGTGGTGTCGACGATGGTCGCCGGGTTGTCTTGTAAGAACAGCGGACTGTCATAGGAGGAAATCGCAAACTTTGCCTTCGACGTAGTGGCTTCTTGGCTGGACAACATGATGGGCAAGATCCGCGCACCACCAACGACGATGACGCGGTCCAGGCCGGAGTTAGCTGCACCCGTGAGCGCGGCAGATGAACCAGCGCCAAGGGTTCCTATATTGGCGGTATCAACAAAGAAGTTTTCAGACTTGGTGATGCCGTTGGCAGCGAAGAAGGGCTGCACGACCTCCGTGATGTTGCGTCGAGCAATTTCGTTGTCCACTCCAACAACGGCAACGCCCGCTGAGCCGTTGAACCACCCCTGGTCCTTGAGCGCGTTCAATTCCGTACGCAGGTAGGCGCCATATTCAGGCCAGCTAGGCGACCATAGGTAGGGGGAAAACTTCTCGAATTCCTTTTGATCTTGGGCGAAAAGGGACTCATCCAACATGATCGTCTTGCGTGCGAAATAGCACGGGCGCGCGTTGTTTTGGAACTGTCCTTCAAGGACAACCGCGAAAACTTGATCATCCTGGGTGAAAGCGTTGCAAAACGATTCAGCGTATTCGGGGTTGTCAAGACCGCCGCCGTACTTCTTAATGATGGGGACGATCTTGCGTCCATTGAGGCCACCGTTGGCATTGACTGCATTAACGGAGGCTTGAATTTGCTTGATCACTCCATCGGCGCCACCGTAGTTCGCGGTCTTGAAGCCTAAGGATTCTTGGAGTTCGCCCAAGTCAGGGACGATGTAGCCGATTTTGATCGAGTCCGCGGTTACACCAGGGGACGCATCATCTGCACCTGCTGCCGCGCCCGATCCCGAGCTTCCTGATCCGGCAGGAGAGTCAGCCTCCGACCCGCATCCAGCCGAGAGCGTGGCGATGAGTGCCAGGGCGGCCAGAGCAGCGACCGCTCGAGTCCAGCTACCGCGAGAAGTCACGACTGAGGATGCCGGAGACATAGGGAGTGAGCGTCCTTTGTGGGGCAGTAGGGAAGTGGCCGAGCGCAGTAGAGAGCGTCGTCGTTGTCACGGCGTCTCGTGGTCCGTCTGATGTGCTCTTCTTAGACTAAGCCGGGCAGGCGCAAGCGTCAACGACGTTGGTCGACACCGATTTCGCACAATCCCTTATCGGTGAAAGGTAAACGGCCTATGGGTTGACGCTGAACGATGCCTGAATCTATTGTTCACATGCCGGAACGTTAGGCGTTGCCTGATGCTTCACATTGCAGTGTTTCTTCCCCTCATCTGGTGTTGTGGTGTGGTGGGCGGAAACGCGACAATGGCCTTGCCCACCTCGTTCCTGACGAGCCGTTGAATGGATACACAGCGTGACGCGTGGTTCAGTTTTGCGATTGACATCTTCAATTGCTGCAGTTGCGTTTGTCACTACAGGTTTGTTACCGATGGCACAAGCGGCTGACAACGGAGCATGGTCTGCGGCCCCCACGAAGCAAGGCACATTTACCGCTCGCCAATATTTCTTTCTCGAATTATCTCCCGGTGCCACGGTTAAAGATTCGGTAACCGTGAAGAATGCTGGCCAAGTCGCGCAGGTACTCGATCTTTATCCAGCTGATGCATTCAACGTGGAAAGCGGCGCAGGCTTTGCGCTGCGCAAGCGAGGCGATAAGAACACTGACGTCGGTTCCTGGATCACTCTGGATAAAACACGCGTTGAGGTTCCCCCGGGTGGAAGCGTGAGTGTTCCGTTTACCCTCACGGTCCCTAAGGGTGTGACGCCCGGCGACCATGCCGGTGGTGTGGTCACGATTGAGCCGGCTCCAGCCCCCAGTGGTGATAACAGCCAGATTCAAATCCAGCGAGCGTTGGGCGTACGCACCTATGTGCGTATTGCTGGCCCCCTGACACCTGCTCTATCCATCACCAAGGTGGACCTTAAGGTGCGCCCCGCCCGGCTTCCATTTATTGGTCAGCAAGGTGGCGCCACGGTCACCTATTCGGTGCGCAACAGCGGCAACGTTCGATTGACGGCGGATCGCATCATCACACTTGATGGACTATTCGGTCGAACTTTGCGCAACACCGGGCGAGGCCCGATTCCTGAAATCCTGCCCGGGTCAACGGTTGTTCTCACCGAGAGTTTCACCAAGATGCCGGTGCTCAATCAAGTGACAGCAAATGTGCGCTTGATTGCAGCGGACGGCAAGGTCGATACGTCGGGATCAGCTACTGCGCTTGCTGTGTCATGGGTCTTCTTGTTCTTGTTGCTGCTAATTATTGTGGGCATTGTGTTGGCGGTCTTGTGGTCACGACGTGAATCAAACTTGGTGAGCCAGATGGCCGCCGATGCGGGTCCGTTGTCACCCACAGGAGACCAACTGTGAACCGTCGCACCACAGCAGTCGCAGGATCGCTGGCCGCCGGGTTCGTTGCCTTGATGCTGGCCGGGCTGTCGACGGTGGCCCAGGCCGCCGATCCAATTCCCGGTGCGGGCACCACGGTGGGAACTGTTACTGATCCAGCAAATCCTTTCGCCCAACCAGGTCCGACCGGTCGTACAGCTACTGTCTCCCCACCTATCGCGAAGATCGGCGATTCGGTCATTGTGACCGGATCTGCTTGGCCAGCAGGCTCCTTGGTCTCTGTCGCGGTGTGTGGCAATAACTATCTGAATGGTTCTTCTGATTGCGAACCCACTGGTCAGGGCCAGACCAGCGCAAATGCAAACGGTGAGATTGCCGTTCAGGTTGCACTGCCGGCCTTGCCTCCATCACCGTGTCCTTGTGTTGTTCACCTTGCGACGCTGGCGGACACCAACACGGTGGACGTTCCGTTCACCATCACGGGTGCACCCACTGCAGTTCCATCGCAGACGGTTAACCGTCGTTCGGTCGATGTGTCGGCACGCCTTACCGGCAGTGGCCCATTTGCCGCTTACCTCGGTGGAGCAGCAAAGCGTGAACTTGTCGTCTCTGTAACAAATACTGGCTCGTCGAACTTGATTAATCCTGCCCTGAACCTGACAGTGGGCCGCGGTGAAAATCCCGCTACCCCGCTCACCAGCCCCAACGGTCAACAACCGGCGTTAGGAACGATTGCGCCGGGCCAGACGGTGGAGTATCGCCAAAGCGTCACTCTCGGCCCGCCGGCTTTTGGCCAGTACCGGGTCAAGGGCGAGTTCATTGGTCTGGACTTGATCACTGTTGATCAACAAAACGTGAACGCGGGAGTTCTTAGTTTCTCTGTCGCGACCTCTAGTTACCCCTGGCTCTTGATTTTGATTGCGTGGCTCTTGCTACAGATTCCGCTCTTAGGTCTGTACAAGCGCCGCCCAGTGGAGAAACCGTTGAGTGAAGACCCACTCATTGAGCAACTTCCCGTTGCCTCGGGTGCTCCAGGCTTTGGTGTGAGCGCGTTTGATCCCACACCTGCCATGGCAGGTGCCCCGGTAGCGCTGGCTGCTGCAGTGGCTCGACCAGTGGTTGACACTCCCGCTCCGCCGCCGCCACCCGGTTACCGAGCCATTCAGCCAGCTTCTGCCACACCTCCGCCAGCGCCGTTGCCACCGATGCCAGCGGCACCAGGCGAAGCGCCAAGTGCGGTTCCTGCACCTTCCACGCCGGCTCCCGCGGGTGTGGAAGCTCTGCGTGCGTTGTTGCAGCCACCCGCGCAGTAACGCGCTAGACGCTCTGCAGCAGGAGTTCCGCAACGTTTGTTGCGTTAGTTAGCGCACTGTCATGCGGTCCAACCATGACCTCGTAAGGAAGACCACTTTCGTCCAGTCGAATCCGCGTGAGTTGACACGGAAATGTAGGGGGAGTGTCAGAGAAAAACACGTAGCGGGCCGCAACGTCATTCGCGGCAGGATTTTCCAACATGACGGGTTCGAGTGACGGACCAAGTGGTGTGGGAACGAGGCGGGTGTTCACAAAGTCCGCGAGGGATGGATCAAGGAAACCTTGTTCGGTGCCTACGGGCCTGGCTGGGATGCTCATGGCCGGGTCCAGGTTCTCTGGTGGCGCCGGCGAGCCGGGCGGATTGAGGTCCACACCTCGCTCCCCATTGCGCGGCACTACCGCATCAAGATACACAACGGCCGAGACTTTCTCTGCACGCACCTCAAGAACACATCGGCACACCAAGCCAGCCTGACTATGCGCGACGAGGATCACTGATTCGTCCTGTGCGTCAATGGCCGCGACCACGTCCGCAACCCACTCGCCGAGCCCAATTGCGGTACCGACTCGGTCTGAGTGTGGTTCGCAACCAGTCAACGTCGGGGCAATGACCGTGTGGCCGGCTGATGTAAGTAAAGGCGCCAACTGATCCCACGCCCAACCACCACGAAATGCACCATGGACTAAGACGAAAGTCGCCATTTAGTTCAGCGCATCCGCAACGTCGTTGCTGGGCCCAGTGTCAAGTACCACGTCAACGAATTCACGAGGGTAGGACTCGTAGGGCTTCATGTGTTCGTACATCTTTTCCGTGTAAGCCACATACCCTTCGCGCTGCGTGCATTCGAGGTAAGAGTCAACCTTGTCGAAAAAGCGCATGTTCATAAAGTGGGTGCGATCTTCTTGGCCGCGTACGAGCACTCGACGAATAAAGCCAGGGTGGTCGTCAAAGAATTGTGCGAAGCCTTCAGAGAAATTGATGTACGCGTCCGCGTGCTCCTCAGCGTCGATAGTCCACGCATGCGAGATCACAATAACCATGCAATGGATAGTACGCGAGTAAATCGTTGGCGGGAGGTTATGCCAACGTGATGGTCATGATGGCGGTGTAGCGGTCGGCCGACTGGAAGGCGGGAACGGTCAAAGTCAGGGCTGAGGTGACGTTGTACACCCCGCCAGTTGTTCCGGTGGTGAGGTTTTCATCGGTGTTCTTCGTGCACAGACTTACCGTGCCCGAGAAGCTCTGGGCGCTGCTTCCGGCCGATTGACCAGGAGCGACCAAACTGGAATCAAAGCCGGAAATGGCGGTCTTGCTCGACGCGGAGTAATCCCATGCGGTGCCGTTGGTGGCCGCGGCACAACCAGGAGTTGCCGCCAAGGTGGATTTAGCCATGGACTTTCCGGTTGCGCTCGTGAAGTTAGTCAAAGTAGCCGTGAGTGACCAGCCGTAGCTACCACCGCGTGTGTCAGAAACGGTGATGTCGTTCAGTGTTCCGCTGATTGGCGCGGGAGCAAGCGGAGAGGTAATGGTTCCCAGGTTGACACTGGTCGCATTGCTATTCGCGTTTGATGTTCCCAGCACCGGTGTGGTCGTTCCCGATCCATCCGCGGACCCACTGGTTGACGTGGTGTTGGTGTAGGTGCGCTGAGTGAGTTGGCCCTGGAGCACGCTCAATCGAACGATTTGATCGGTAGTGCACCCGGCCCCACCGGTGGTGTCACCCGTCTGTGCGATGCAGTTGCTGCTGGGTGAAGCCGGCACGACACCGGCAATCGTGGTGCGTGCTCCGTAAGCGGTTGATGTTTGTGGGGTGCAGGCGACTTGCGCTCCCACCAAGTTGGCGTCATCTGCGGCCACGAAGGTGTACTTAAACAACGCGGGTACAAATTCGAGCTTGTCACCAGCAACAAATGTGGTGGGCGCTCCAGTTCCCGTTGTGGTTGGCACACTGATGGTTACCGGGATGGGTGCGCTGACCGAGCCGCCGATGGAGATCGTTGTGGAGGAACCAGTGGCTCCGGTACCAGTCGCGTTGAACAGGGCTGAGCCACTTTGTTTGCGAATATCAATGGTGGGTTCGGCACGAACTTGTGCACCGGTGATCGCAAACGGCAAACTGGCATTCACGCTGGGGAAGTCGTAGGTCACTGAGATCGCTGATCCTGCGTCGGACATTTCCGGCGCGGTCATGGTGACTGAGTAATTAGTGATACCCAAGTCGTAGGAAGCGGCCAGTGATGGTGCGTTAAAAGCGCAGACGAACGGCACCGAAATAGTGGCCGCTCCAGCCTGCTGTGCAGAACTAATGCTGAGTCCTGTGGCTGCAAGGAGGCCTACAAGGGCTGCGGCGATTCGGCGAGATAGGGAGCGCTTCATCAGCTCGGGCCCACCTCCCCTAGGAGCACGCGCTTGAGGAATTCAGGGGCCACGGTGGTGCAATAGTGCGCGCCCTCGAAGTAGGGGGCTGTTGATGAATTGCTGTTGGCAACCAGCGCACGCGAGCCGATTTCCGCCACCGCACCATTGGTGTTGATAGCAGCCACTGGGGGAGTCCACGACGGGCCTACACCCACGACGGTGTCGGCGACGGTCACCAAGGTGTTGGCACTGGCGCCGGGCAGATTGGACGCGGTGGGGTTGTACGGAGCGGCGTTCTTTTGCGTGTTGGTGAGCGATCCCCACACGCTGTCGATGGTGTTTTGGTTGATCGCTTGGCAGGTGCCGTCGGTGGAAGGCGACGTACTGAGTCCGTCACCGGCGCTACCAAATCCCCATGCTGGTTCAACAATGAAGCGACCATTGCCGAAGGTGGTTCCGGCGGGCCAGTTGCCCTTGTTCAAGCTCTCACCGGTGCGCATCTTGCAGCGGATCAATTTGGGCTTGGTTAGATCATTGTTTTCGTATTGCACATACGCGGTGGTGGAAATTTTCTTCGCTGACGTTACGACCGCAGATTTGGAGAAAACAAAGTCAGATTCGTCCTTGTACACGGTTCCGGTGATGGTGAAGTCACCACCGTTTTCCACCAATTTCGATGTATCAATGTTGGCGATGCCGATCTGGCCCTCAGCACAAAATCGGAAAAAGCCCGTTGACGTGATAATCGTCCCAGGGATAGGAGCCGCACCAGAGAGCGCAGGCACGGCGAGGATCGCCGTGATGCCCAAAAGCACGATCGTGAGTCGGCGGCGGCGCACGTGGTTCCCCTATCAGGAAATCGATGAACACTTAACCTTTCCAAACGGATACAGGTGCAACAAGGGGTTTGGATTACATTCCGGCAACAGATTGGCCAGCCCAAATCACGCCTGGGGGCTGTGGGTGCGAGAAGATGACCAGATGAACAGCCTCCACGCCCAGATCCAGCGCGCCGACCAAGCCGGGATTGACGCTGCCGTAGCCGTTCTTCGACAGGGCGGGCTGGTCGTTCTACCCACAGAGACGGTGTACGGACTGGGCGCTGATGCCACGTCGGAACTTGCGGTGGCACGGATTTTTCAAGTCAAGGGTCGCCCTGCGGATCACCCGGTGATCGTTCATGTTCTGGGTGTGGACGATCTTGATGTGTGGGCTGTCGATGTTCCGTCGTATGCGCGTGAGTTAGCCCAAAGGTGGTGGCCTGGTCCCATGACCTTGGTGTTGACCCGTCGCCCAGGGGTGGGTGAAATCGCAGCCGGTGGGGCACCCACGATTGCCCTGCGTAGCCCGTCACATCCGGTCGCGCGCGCTGTCATTGAACGATTGGGTTCGGGAGTTGCAGCGCCTTCGGCGAACCGATTTGGTCGCGTGAGCCCGACAACTGCGCACCATGTTGTTGAGGAATTGGGCGATGTACTGACGGCCTCTGACTTAATCCTTGATGGTGGCGAGTGCACCATTGGCGTGGAATCCACCATCATCGACTGCACCGGAGCAGGGCCCATTGTTTTGCGTCCCGGTGGAGTGACCAATGCTGATATTGCGCAGGTAGTCGAGCTTTCGAGTCACACCGTCAGTGATCTTGAACGAGATATTCGGGCGCCGGGAACCTTGGCCGCTCACTACGCGCCGACGGCGCGAGTGTTGCTGGCTGAAGAAGCAGAAGCCGATGCTGTCATTAACGCGGCCCCAGCTGGTGAAGTCGGCCTGCTCTCCATGGTGACCTTTGAGCCGTCCACGGACCGTGCAATCCACCGCCTCGTGGCGCCCGGCAATGTTGACGAGTACGCGCAGGACCTCTATGCGGCGCTGCGCAGGGCAGACCAACTCGGACTGGTCGCGGTCGTCGCCGTTTTGCCACCGGCCGAGGGAATTGGTGTGGCAGTGCGCGATCGATTGCAGCGAGCATCGACCGGATCTGCCCTGTAACAAGAGGCAGGCTCCAGCCAACATCACGTGGTGGGCCGCCCGGGGCTTGAACCCGGAACCCACGGATTAAAAGTCCGTTGCTCTACCAATTGAGCTAACAGCCCGCCTCCGAAATCGGAGTGCCCTAAGCCTAGGGGGCTGGTTTGTGACCTTGGTGATCAGCGTCCCAGACCAATCCGCCAAGATGTCGTTATGCGTCTAGATCATGTCTCTTATGCGGTCCCTGCTTCTCATCTCGCTGACGAGGTTCAACGCCTTGGTGCGAGCGCGGGTGGGATCTTTCGCGATGGCGGTCGCCACCCTCGGTTTGGTACGCGCAACTTTGTTTTGCCATTGGCCGGCGGTTCGTACCTCGAGGTCGTAGCGACGCTGGATCACCCAGCCGCAGACGGCGCACCTTTTGGTCAAGCCGTGAAGCATCGTGCAGAACGCGGTGGCGGATGGATGGCCTGGGTATTGGCCGTTGATGATGTCGAGCCAATGGAACAGCGCTTGGGTCGTCCTGCCGTTGACGGCATGCGTCACCGACCTGATGGCGTTGACCTGACGTGGAAGCAACTGGGAATCAAAGACGTGATGGAAGATCCACAAGTCCCGTTCTTTGTCCAATGGCTCAGTGACGCAGCTGATCACCCCAGCGCAGGCGCTGGTGAGCTTCCTCGCATTGAGCGTTTGGAAATTGGTGGTGATGCGGCTTCGGTCACCGAGTTCCTTGGTTCATCAGTGGACGCGATTGATGGTGTGACCATTGATTTTGTTGACGACGAGCCTGGATTGGTTGCGGTTCACTTGGCTACCCACCGAGGATCGGTGCGGCTCGACTGATGTCCAGCCCTGGCGATCAGGCGGCTGAACAACAAGCAATCCTTGATGCACCCCCAGCCGTTTGCCGCCTTCAGCGAATGCATTGGTGCGATCGTTGCCTTCACATGGCTCCCGCCCAAGCGTCCGTAACGAAGCAAAACCGGTGGAAGCAACCCACTGATCGGACCAGCCTGCGGTGCCTGCAGGTGCCTCGCGTATGCTTTCGTGGGTTCCCAACGGACCTGTGCAAACAGGATTTCGTGAGCCCCCATCGTCTAGTGGTCTAGGACGCCGCCCTTTCAAGGCGGTAACACGGGTTCGAACCCCGTTGGGGGTACGCAAGTACCTGTTCGACCAGCACTTTGGTGCTGGAGTAGTAAGCCTCACGGATTCGTCCGTGTTTGGCCCCGTAGCGCAGTTGGTTAGCGCGCCGCCCTGTCACGGCGGAGGTCGCCGGTTCGAGCCCGGTCGGGGTCGCCAGGACACCCATTGGGTGACCTGTTCGGTCAGGTAGCTCAGTTGGGAGAGCGACCGCCTGAAAAGCGGTAGGTCGGCGGATCGAACCCGCCCCTGACCACCAGTTGTGCGCAATGTGGAATTAGCCGTTCGGTTGATATTGGATCAACCGGTAAGCCCTACACACGACGAATCCCCTGTGTTGAAGTTGGAGGTAATAGTTATTCGCTTCTAATGCATTGAGGGATCTTGACATGGGTATGAACCGACGAATCGTTGGAATTGTTGCTGTCACTGCTGTCATGGCGGCGACGCTCGTGCCGCTGGGGGCGAGTACCGCACAGGCGGCACCGGTTGGTAATGGCTTCACCCTCACCGTCCCCGACCTGCAATTCATCCTTGACCAAATTGAGATTGCAGAAGCACATAAGGCAGCCGACAAGCCAGCGACGTGCACAACCGTCGAAGGGCTCACGGTCGCAAACTGCGCCGTCCCTGGCACGAACCCCTACGTCCGTGGATCCTTAGTCACCACAGACCTCGCTGACCCTCGCCTCGTGGACGGGTTGCGTCAAACCGATGGTCGCAACAACAACTTGGTAAACGGTTTTTCGCCCTGGAATGGTGTGCGCTACACATCCAGCCCAGGTCAGTCCGCCTGGGGATCAGCAGACTCAGCCTTCCCCCGTGATACGCCCGAAACCTGGCGCTTGACCGACACCACCAACAATTCCTTCGGCCCCGTTGGTTCGACCTACAACCCTTCGTCGCGACCAAAGAACTTGGTTGACCCACAACCTCGAGTGATTAGCAACTTGATCTCTGATCAATCTGCCTACAACCCAGCCGCCGTTGCTGCCGCTGGTGCTGACATCAGTGGCCTGACCACTGACCAGCAAAAGCAGGACACCCAGCTTTTGATTGAAAACATTGCTCCCGACGCCGGACAGTCGGCTCCGTATAACGGAATGTTCACTATCTTTGGTCAATTCTTTGACCACGGCTTGGACTTGGTCGGCAAGACCAGTGCTGAAGCTGTCTTCATTCCGTTGAAGTCAGATGACCCGTTGTATCGTGAAGGTGCACGCAACAACTTCATGGTTTTGAACCGCACGGTTTTGGACGCGAATAATGCTGGCACCAACACCACGACTCCGTGGGTTGATCAAAACCAGACATACACCTCTGCTCCATCCCACCAAGTGTTCTTGCGCGGTTATGGCTGTGGTGATGCTTCTTCGACGACGGCAAATTGCGCCCCGGGGTCAGCCCCCGTTGCGACCGGTGATTTCCTTGACGGTGCCATCACACACAACTTGGCGAACTGGAGCGAGATCAAAGCGCAAGCTGCCAACAAGTTGGGTATTGCACTGACTGATTATGACGTCACGAATGTTCCGCTTCTTGCAACCGACGAGTTTGGTCGCTTCCTTCGCGGCCCCAATGGATTCCCACTTGTCGTTTTGAAGAACGGCACGTTGCTGGAAGGAAATCCTGCCTCGCCCATCGAGACCGTCAACTTCGCCAATGTGGCTAAGCCCGAGGACCTTATTCAACGCACGGACCATGCGTTCCTTGATGACATCGCTCATGGAGCCGGACCGAAGTGGGCCTGGAATGGCTCAGCGTGGGCTGCTACCCATAACGCAGCCTTGCTCAACAGGCACTTCGTCACCGGCGATGGTCGAGGTAACGAAAACATCGCGCTAACCGCGATTCACACGGTCTTCCACAATGAGCACAACCGCCTGGTCGATGACATCAAGTCGGTCGTCACCGCCAATCAGGGTGCCGTTGCTGGTGCAGGCAAATTCGCGTTTGAGGACTGGCGAGTGGGCAACTCCGCTGGTGCGGAGTTCAATGGTGAGCGTTTGTTCCAAGCAGCGCGCTTCATCAACGAAATGGAATACCAGCACTTGGTGTTTGAGGAATTCGTTCGCAAGGTGCAGCCAGAAACCCGTTTATTCGGTAGCTATGACCCATCCTTGAACCCCAACATTGTTGCGGAATTTGCTAACGCAACGTATCGCTACGGGCACTCGCAGTTGAATGAGACGGTTGACCGAATTGCGGCTGACGGTACGGACACTTCTATCTCCCTCATCGATGCATTCCTGGATCCGGATGACTTCAACAATGTCGATGGGCAAGTGCTCACCGGTGACCAAGCGGTCGGACAAATTGCGCGTGGAATGACCAATCAGCGTGGTAACGAAATAGATGAGTTCGTCACAGGGGCATTGAAAAACAGCTTGCTCGGTTTGCCGCTCGACTTGGGTGCCTTGAACATGTCGCGAGGTCGCGACACCGGCATGCCCTCGCTAAATGGTGCTCGCCGCTCGTATTACGACACGACCGCAGACGCTTCAATGACTCCTTATGGCTCGTGGCTCGAATTTGGGCAAGCATTGCGCCACCCCGCTTCGTTGATCAACTTTGTGGCTGCCTACGGGACCCACCCATCTGTTACTGCGGCCACAACGGTTGCGGACAAGCGTGCAGCCGCAACCTTGTTGGTCAAGGGTGGTCTTGGAGAGCCTGCTGATAGTGCCGAGTTCATGACCAGCCAAGGTGCGTGGATTCCGGTCAACGACCTAGCGACCACGGGCTTAGAAGACATTGACTTGTGGATCGGTGGACTGGCTGAGCAGCGCACGCCGGCTGGCGGAATGCTCGGAGCCACTAATGACTTCATCTTCCGCACACAGATGGAAAAGCTCCAAGAGAGTGACCGTTTTTACTACCTCGCTCGCATTCCTGGCATCGGGCTGCTCAACCAAATTGAAGGCAACTCACTTGCTGAAATCATTCAGCGCAACTCCGATGCTGAAGATTTGCCATTCAACATCTTCGATGTACCTTCAAAAACCTTTAATATGTCGAAGTCCTCGCTGACTTACCCCGATATCAGTGTGAAGCCCGACGGCACTTGGGCGTACTCCGGCTCAGATCACGTGGTGTTTAACGGAACTGCCGGCAACGACGGCGTCTCATCGGGTTCGGGTAACGACACGATTCGCGGCAACGACGGCGATGACACGATCAACGGTGGATACGGGGATGACAGCATCATCGGTGGATTGGGTGATGACACGTTGACCGACCCATCGGGCATTGACGTGGTGATGTCAGGCGATGGCAGCGACTTCATTAACACTGGAGGACCTGGGCTGGATGTTTACCTTGCAGGTGCAGGATCGGACTTCACCATGGGTGGTGGCTATGGCACCGAACAGCTGGGTGGACCGGGCAACGACTTTATGTACGGCGGCACCTCCGCTGACGCGCTCAGCGGCGATGAAGACTCTGACTGGCTTGAAGGTGGAGTGGGTGACGACTCTTTGTCAGGTGATCTTGCGGCGATCTTTGGTGTGGACATTGCTCCACCAGGTGACGACGTGATGATTGGTGACAGCGGAAGCAACCGGATCAATGGTGAGGGTGGCGTTGACATCATGGTTGGAGGAACCCAAGGAACTAACCGAGTTCTCGGCGGCCTTGGCTTTGACTTCTCGACGTATTACAACCCACGATCCATGGCGGCCCACGATGCTGCTTTGGACAATTTTGCACCACCACTAGGCGCCCCAGACTTGGGTATGCAAGATCGGTATAAAGACGTCGAGGCGTTGTCCGGGGGTGACTTGGATGACATTTTGTCCGGTGATAACCGCACCACGATGGATGTGTTGGACACGGTGGGTGACACCTTGAACGCGTCCGACATTGCCAAGATCTCTGGTTTGAACACTTTGCTTGGTGGAGACGCTGCCTTCAACACGGGTAACATCCTCATCGGTGGTGGCGGTTCGGACACTTTGCAGGGACGTCAAGGCGATGAAGTCATTGATGGCGACGCCTACTTACAGGTGCAAATTTCAGCTCCTGCTTCGCCAGCTATTACCGGAACGACGTCGGTCGACCCATCAGATGCAACGCGAGTACTCGTCAACAGCATGACGCAACTCACCACTGCTGTGCGGAAGAAGAACTTCGCCATCTCGCAATTGCGCATCGTTCGCTCGATCAAGTGGGCCGCACACAGCACCGAGCTCGATGTCGCTGTGTACAACAGCCCACGTGCGAACTTCACTCTTGCTGCGGGACCCAACGGCACTCTGCGCGTTACTGACAACACGGTTGGAAACGGTAATGAGGGCGTGGACACCCTGCGCAACATGGAGCGCATTCAGTTCACGGATGAGACGGTCGAGCTCGTCGCTCCCAGTGCACCACAAGACGTGACGGCGACCTTTGATCGGGTCAACCAACGTGTTCGCGTCTCGTGGACTCCGCCAGTGGCCAACTCTGTGTTGCCTGTGACGGGCTACACGGCTCGGGTTCGCGAGGCTGGAACCGATGTGTTGGTGGCTAGTTGTAGCACCGAAGGAGCGGGCCGCAACTGCGACATCTCGGCGAATGGCAGCGTAGCCTACGACGTTGATGTGGTGGCGATTAATGTTGTAGGAACTGGTGTTGCTGGACCGAATCCACCGATCACCCTGCCGGCTTTCGTGGTCAGAGTACCTAGTCAGCCGCTGAATGTTACGGGTGTCGTTGGCAACGGGTCGGTGGCGTTGAGCTGGACTGCTCCAACCGATGACGGCGGAGCTGATGTTGACCGCTATGTCGTGACATCAACACCAGGTGGAACGGTGTGCACCGTCAACGTTGTGGCGCCGGCTGTTGCACCCGCGACAACGTGCAATGCAACCGGTCTCACCAATTTCAGGTCCTACAGATTCACCGTGACTGCGCACAATGTTGTTGGTGATTCTTTGCCCTCCGCTCAATCCTCAATCTTGGTCCCGCTCCCCCAAAGGCCGGCTGCACCAGGAGTCATCAGCGGAACCGTTGGAGATAAATCAGTGCGGCTGAACTGGACTGCCCCTAGTAATAATGGTGGTTCACGCGTCTTCCAGTACGAAGTCTTCCAGAGCCCAGGTGGCGCAAGGGTTTGTAACATCGTATCGGTCTTCGGTACGCCTTCAACGACTTGCACTGTCTCTGGTTTGACGAATGGTTCGAACTACACCTTTACGGTCAAGGCGTCGAACATTGCTGGTACCTCGGCTGCCTCGAGTCCATCAGTGACGTTCACGCCGCGGGCAGCAACCACTCAACCGCTGAATGTGGTGGGTACCCCTGCTGATCAGTCCATCACCGTTTCGTGGGATCGCCCCGCCAACGATGGTGGGTCCGCGATCACCAGTTATACGGTCGACCAAGCCGGCGCTGGTCAGGTGTGCACTGTGGTTCCTGCAGCGCCCGCTGCCGAACCCGTAACCAGTTGCGTTGTCTCCGGACTGACCAATGGCACAAATTACGCCTTCACGGTTCGTGCGGTGAACGGCGCTGGGACGTCACCAAGTTCTGGCCTGTCCACCCCGGTAGCTCCTCGGACAGTCGTGCTTGCCCCAACAGTTGTTACTACTACAGCGCGCAACGCAGGAGCAGCGATTTCTTGGAACGCCCCAGCATCCGATGGTGGATCAGCGGTGACCGGTTACAAGGTGTTCGCTAGTCCTGGCGATCTCGAGGTCTGCACCGTGAACATCACGCCACCATTCCTCGAACCTGCTACTAACTGCATTGCTAGTGGACTGGTTAACGGCACGCCCTATACCTTCACTGTCAAGGCAGTCAATGCTGCAGGCGACTCGTCGCCATCTGATCCATCAGCAGCCATCACTCCTGACGGTGTAGCGCCGACCGCGGCGATGGTCGATCCTTCCGATGAGTTCCAACTGGGTCAAACCATTGGGTTGACCTGGAGCGCATCGGATGCTGACACCGGTGTACGAAACACCGATGTGCGGTACTTCCGAGTTCCCGTCGGTGGCGGAACACCTGATTCATGGGAGTTCCTGGTTCAGGGAACTACTGATCGCAGTGCAACGTTGACCGAGGCGGCGTGGGGTTATAGCTACTGCTTCCAAGCCCGCGGTCACGATGAGGCTGGAAATGATGGCGACTGGTCGGCATCTAAGTGCACGAATGTGGTGGCCGACTCACGCTCGTTTGCCCGATCTAAGTTTGCCCTGAAGACCGCCTCTGGTTATATCGGCAACACCTACGAGACCACCACCACCAAGGGCGCCTACCTGCTCTCCAGGAGCTCCCAGACGGTGCGTCAGGTGGGCGTGGTTGCTATGACGTGCTCCAGTTGTGGTGTGGTCAAGGTCTACGTCGGTGCCACCTATGTGGGGCAGATATCTCTCAAGAAGTCCGGTGCATCAAGCCGTTCCCTGCTCCTGCTGCCTCGTTTCACCAATACCAAGGTGGGCAAGATCAAGATCGTGGCTTCGAATGGCAAGACGGTCCGTCTCGACGGAATCGCAATCTCGGGCTCCTAGGACCCTCAGGCCGTTGCTGGCCTGAGGTTTGCCCGAAGACTTACCGAGGGGGGGTCCCTGCCTAGTCAGGGACTACCCCCTAGGGTTCTAGGTAGGCACGCAGCCGTGCCACACCCGTACTCAAGGAGAAGTCTGTGAACCGCAGTGAATTGGTGGCCGCTGTTGCCGCAAAGACCGGTCAGAGCGCCAAGGACGTTGACGCTGTCCTCAAGGGTTTTGCCGATGTAGTCGCATCCGAACTGGGCTCGAGCAAGAGCGCCAAGGTGAGTCTGCCTGGCTTCTTGACCTTCGAGACCGGCTTCCGCAACGCCCGTACCGCCCGTAACCCTCAGACCGGTGCTGAGATCCAGGTTGCCGCCACGCACACCGCCAAGGTGTCCGCTGGCTCAAACCTCAAGGCTGCGGCACAAAAGAACAACTAAGTTCCACCCAGCACTTCTACGCGCCGTCGAGGGCGCTCATCGCTTAGGCGGTGGGGTCGTCCTTGGCGGCGCGTTGCTGTGGAATCCCCTCGAGCAATTCCCGCACCTCGGATTCGCGATAGCGGCGATGCCCACCCAGCGTGCGAATGGCCGAAATCTTTCCCGCCTTGGCCCAGCGGGTGACCGTCTTGGGGTCGACTCGGAACATCGCTGCCACTTCGGCAGGCGTGAGCAGGTTTTCTGCCTCGGACGAGTCGTGGACCATTGTGTAAATCCCCCTGTAATTGATTGCTGATGCCCATCCTGCCTTACGGGCCGCGAAACTTAGGTGCTTTTGGGCGAAAGTTCCGATCCCGACCGAATTGTCTCGCCTGCCCTGAATGCGTAAAGGCGCCCTTTGAGGGTAGCCTTAGGAATGTTCCCGTAGCGGCCCATGAGGGCCACCTGAGCACATGAGGGGGTCGAGCCATGGGGCGCGGCCGAGCCAAAGCCAAGCAGACCAAGGTCGCTCGCGAGTTGAAGTATGCCTCCAGCGGGACCGATTTGGACGCCCTGCAGGCGGAACTTGCTCAGTCTTCATCGCAATCGAGTGCGCCGTCTAGCGATAGCGAATCTGATGACGACACTACCTACGAGTACGACAAGGACAACGACTAAATCAGTTCGTGTAGTCGCCTTGTAGTTGAGCTGAACCGCCGCCGCCGCCCTTTGCGGGAGCATCCCCGAGTTCGCCGTCTTGGCGGTCGCGAATTTCACCGGTTACCCAGGCGCTAATTCCACGCTGGGCCAGGAGCGACAAGGCAGAATCCACACTGTCAGGCGCGGCGATCGCCATCATGCCGATGCCCATGTTGAGCGTCTTTTCCAACTCGACGCGGTCAACATTTCCGAGGTCGCCGATGGTGGTGAATACCGCAGGTGGCGTCCACGTACCGCGACGAAGATCGGCGTGTAGGTGGGTGGGCAAAACGCGAGCCACGTTGGCAGCGATTCCGCCACCGGTGATGTGGGTAAAGGCGCGCAGTTCAATCGAGGCGTCGCGGGCTAGAGCCAAGCAGTCCAGTGCGTAGATTGCGGTGGGCTCGAGGAGTTCGGCACCTAGTGTTCGACCAAACTCTGGAACTTCGCGGTCAAGTTTCCAACCAGCGACAGTGAAAAAGACGTGGCGGGCCAGCGAGTAGCCATTCGAGTGCAGGCCGCTTGACGCCATAGAGATCACCACGTCGCCAGCACGAACGCGGTCTAGTCCCAAGAGCTGGTCGGCGTCGACAACCCCGGTGCCCGCTCCGGCCAGGTCGTATTCATCAGGCTCAAGCAAGCCAGGATGCTCGGCGGTTTCGCCGCCAATGAGTGCGCAACCAGCCTTTTCGCAACCGGCAGCGATTCCACTGACAATGGCCGCAATGCGTTCGGGCACGACCTTGCCAGTGGCGATGTAGTCGGTCATGAATAACGGTTCAGCGCCACACACCACGAGGTCATCAACGACCATCGCCACAAGGTCGAGCCCAATCGTGTGGTGAATATCCATGGCCTGGGCGATGGCCACTTTGGTGCCGACGCCGTCCGTCGAAGTCGCTAGTAGTGGCTTGGCATAGTTCTTTACCGCTGAGATATCAAACAAACCAGCAAAGCCACCGAAGTCGCCGACCACTTCGGGGCGCCCGGCGGCCTTGATCGAAGCCTTCATTAAGGCAACGGCGCGCTCGCCAGCTTCTACGTCAACGCCGGCTGCGGCGTACGAGGAGGTCATGGGCGACTCAGCGCATCGCTGGCACCGCCACCTACGAGGTCAATATCAACCAACGTGGTGGTTTCGGGGGTGTTTTTGGCCGTCAGTGCTGGTTCGGGGATTTCCACGGGGTAGACACCATCGAAGCAGGCTCGACACAGATGGTCCTTCTTGATCGTCGTGGCATCAACGAGTTCCTCAAGAGAGACATACGACAGCGAATCGGCTCCGATAGAGGCCCGAATGTCATCCACCGTCAAACCGTTGGCAATCAGTTCCGCGCGGCTAGCAAAGTCGATGCCGTAAAAACAGGGCCACTTGACGGGGGGAGACGAGATCCGCACATGGACTTCGGCAGCCCCGGCTTCGCGCAGCATGCGCACGAGCGCACGTTGGGTGTTGCCACGCACGATGGAGTCGTCAACAACGACGAGGCGTTTGCCTTCGATGACATCGCGCAACGGATTGAGCTTGAGACGAATACCCAGTTGCCTAATCGTTTGGCTGGGTTGAATAAAGGTGCGACCAACGTAGGCGTTCTTGACCAACCCTTGAGCGTAGACGATGCCGCTTTCTTGCGAGTAGCCAATGGCGGCCGGGGTGCCAGACTCGGGAACGGGAATAACTAGGTCTGCTTCGACCGGTGCTTCACGTGCGAGCCTGCGTCCGACTTCGACGCGCACTTCGTTGACGCTGACACCGGCGATGGTGGTATCTGGTCGAGCCAGATACACGTATTCAAACAGGCATCCCTTGGGTTCAGGTTTGGCAAAGCGTTGCGAACGCAAACCATTTTCGTCAATAGCGATCAGTTCGCCGGCTTCAATCTCGCGCACGAAGCTCGCGCCGACGATGTCCAAGGCCGCTGTCTCACTAGCCACCACCCAGCCGCGCTCAAGGCGACCGAGAACCATGGGGCGAATTCCCTGTGGGTCCCGGGCCGCGTACAGGGTGTTTTCATCCATAAAGACCAAGCAGAAGGCACCGCGCAGTTGGGGCAGCACCTCCATCGCAGACGATTCCATGGAGCGTTCTGGGTGAGCGGCCATCAAGGCCGCGATCAGGTCGGTGTCGTTGGTAGCTTTGGGAGTAGTGGAAAAACTCCCAGGGAAATTTAATTCACCGGTGTTACGCAAGTTATCGAGAATTTGTGCCAGGTCACCGGTGTTGGTCAAGTTGCCGTTATGGCCAAGAGCGATACTTCCGGTTGCTGTTGCGCGGAAGGTGGGTTGTGCGTTTTCCCACACCGATGCACCGGTCGTGGAGTAGCGCGTATGGCCGATCGCTA
>CAMCVY010000002.1 GCA_945881995.1 Bifidobacterium breve
AAAAGCGTGTCTTCACCAAACCACACGAGAGACCAATCGCGAGTGTTATCAAGAACTGCTTCGAGTCGATAGCGATCAGCGATCAGGTCACCGGGACCGACAAGGTGTTCGCTCATTTTTTTAGACGCAACGTTGGTAGGCGATCGCGAACAACGTTGGTGACGTCATTTATTTGTTCAATGTGCATGATGCGGGCCGAAACGATGTACGCACCAGCGCCGACGGCGTAAGCAATCAGCAATGCCAGCAGCAGGTCGATGCGACTTGATCCCAGGCCTCTAGTGACGAGCGAGAGGACAGCCCAGATAGCGATCCCGGCCAGTGCGGCAGCAATGAGCATCCGAACCAGGCCGCGGATGACACCAAAGGTAGGCAAGGGGCCAGTGGTGCGACTGAGGATTCGCCACGTGATGGGAACGGTTATTAAGTAGCTCAGTGAATACCCCAGCGCCAGTGCCGGAACCTTCCAGCGCACATCAACCACCGAATACAGCGTGACGGCCGCCACGATGTTGATGAGGTTCATGCCGATATTGATCAGTGCGGGAGTTTTGGTGTTCTCGAAGGAATAGAAACCGCGAAGCAAAACATAAAAGACAGTAAAGGGAACCAGACCGAGCATGAAGGCTTGCAAGATCACACCGACAAAGCGCGCCTCGTCGGCAGATGCAGCACCAAAACTAAACAGCACTTGTGCCAGGTACGGACCGCCAAGAAAGAGTGCGACAGCAGCCGGAACGATGACAGCACCGGCCATCAATGTCCCGTCACCAATATCGCGCGCCACATCGGATTTACGACCGGCAGCAACAGCTCGACTCATTTGCGGAAGTAAGAAGGTCACGATGGAAACGGTGATGATCGAGTGCGGCAACATGAAGAGTAAGTAGGCCCGCGAGTACGACGTAAATCCAGCAGAAGCAAGTGCAGGATCGGCAGAGGCCAGGACGTTGGCCTTTGAGGCAAGTCGGGTGATGACCACGTAGGAAATCTGGTTGGTGAGAACGAATAAGAAGGTCCAACCCGCGAGGTAGCGGACCTTTCCCAGGCCCGCCCCAGCAAAATCAAATCGCGGACTCCAGCGGTATCCGGCACGCCTCATGACGGGAATGAGGACCCCCGCCTGGGCGGCAATTCCCAGGGTGGTGCCCAGTCCCAACAAGGCGATCTGGCCGCTGGTGATGCTCGCCGTGGTAGGGCTGTCTGACTGAACCACGCCCAGGAATAGCAAGGCGGTGATGATGACTACGACGTTATTGACGATGGGTGCGTACATCGGCGCAGTGAATTGCTTCCGCGCGTTGAGCACCTGAGAAAACATCGCGAAGAGTCCGTAAAAAATGATTTGCGGAAGACAAAAACGCGCAAACAAGACCGCAGTATTGACATCATCGCTAGACCACGCAGAGGGCCCGTAAATGCCAATGATGAGTGGCGCAAGGGCGACCACAAGAACAGTGACGCCGAGCAGGATGACGGCGACTAACGTCAGTAGCCGGTCGGCATAAATCTTGCCACCGTCGGTGTCGTCGCCCATGTGACGCACCAGTTGTGGAATGAAAATTGCGTTAAGTGCGCCACCAGCGATCAGGATGTAAATGATGTTAGGCACGGTGTTGGCTACCGAGTACGTGTCACCAAACACGCCAAAACCGATCGCCGCAACGATGGCAATATCGCGCACCATTCCGGTCACTCGCGACGCGATCGTGCCAACAGCCATCGCGGCCGAAGATTGCGCCAGGTTGGGTTCGTCGCTGTCAGGAACAACAGGGGACTCGGTCGCAGGCAGCTCTGACACAGGGGGCGCTGACTCAGTGAGGTCCGGGGCTGGGTGCTCCTGGAGTTCAGGTACGGGTTCAGGTACGGGTTCGGGATTCTCGGCCGAGATCAGAGCCTGCGTCAGATCCGTGGTGCTTTCTTGATCCGGTCGCTGCGGCAGCGGCTGAAGTGGGATCGGAACCGTGGTGTCGAGGGAATCGTCGCTCATGCCAGCTCACCACCGATGGGGCTATTTGCGGACATGACTTAGACCCTACGGTCCCGCATCCCTCCTCGGGCGTCAGACCTGCCTAGGGTTGGGGTGCTGAGTTCGTGAATTGATGGAGGTCTGGTGTCCGCTGAGCAACAGGCGCTGGTTAGCCGTGTTGTCGCCGCCAACCCCGTCATCGGGGAACTAGGTGAGCGCTTTACGGCTGCTGGGTTTGAGTTGTCGCTAGTCGGCGGCAGTGTGCGCGATGCGCTGTTAGGGCGATTGGGCCATGACCTGGATTTCACCACGAACGCCCGTCCCGATGACATCACAAAGTTGATCACCGGTTGGGCTGATGCCATCTGGGACGTTGGTCGCGAGTTCGGAACGATTGCCGCACGACACGGTGATTTTGATATTGAGATCACGACGTACCGCACCGAAGAGTATGACCCTGATTCACGCAAACCAGCCGTTGAGTACGGCGACACCTTGGTGGGAGACCTGGGTCGTCGGGACTTCACCGTAAACTCCATGGCTTTTACTCTGGGAGTTAACGAACTCGTCGATCCGTTCAACGGAACGAGCGATCTACAGGCGCGTCGATTAATGACGCCAGCAGCTCCCGAGCAATCGTTTAGTGATGACCCCTTGCGGATGATGCGCGCGGCCCGATTCGCGGCTCAACTGGGGTTTGATGTAGCAGTGGACGTCGTCGCGGCGATGACGGCCATGAACGAACGAATTTTGATCATTTCGGCAGAGCGAGTTCGTGATGAAATTATCAAATTGGTGATGGCCGATTTTCCGCGAAAAGGCTTGGAATTACTGGGCTCTACCGGTTTGGCGGAGCATGTGTTGCCCGAACTTGTGGGCATGAAAACCACGGTCGATGAACATAACCGGCACAAGGACGTTTATGAGCACACTTTGATGGTTGTGGAACAAGCTATTGACTTAGAAAAGTCACACAAGCCAACGAGTAGTCCTGATTTTATTTTGCGATTCGCAGCCCTGATGCACGATGTGGGTAAACCAAAAACGCGACGCTTTGAAGGCACCAACAGCGTGACCTTTCATCACCATGAAGTGGTAGGTGCCAAGATGACGCGCAAGCGCATGAAGGCCCTGCGCTTTAGTAACGATGAAATCGATCAAGTGTCAACATTGGTTGAACTGCACTTGCGCTTTCACGGTTACGGTTCAGGTGAATGGACCGACTCGGCAGTGCGACGCTATGTTCGCGATGCTGGTGACCAATTGGTTCGGTTACACAAGCTCACGCGCGCTGACTGCACCACGCGGAATGCGCGCAAGGCGGCGGCTCTGGCGCGCACCTATGACAGTTTGGAAGCGCGGATTGCCGACCTCGCGGCGCATGAAGAATTAGCGTCTATCCGCCCCGACCTGGACGGCGAACAGATCATGGAAATCCTCGGAATTGGACCAGGTCGCGAGGTGGGCCAGGCCTATCGATTCCTGCTTGATTTACGCCTAGATCGGGGCCCGCTGGAACCCGATGTGGCGAAAGAGGCCCTATTGGCGTGGTGGGCAGCGCGCACCTGATACGCGGATGTGTGGGTGGGGTTAGTCCTGGGGTACGGCTCGGGCCTGAAGACGCCAGAGCACGACTGCGGTTCCTGCGTACAGTCCCGAAACCACAACGTTGGTCATTACCGATCGACCCGAGCTTGGCAACACAAACGCCCCTACCGAAGCAGCGGCGACGAAGGCGACGTTGAAAACGACGTCGTACAAACTGAAAGTGCGCCCACGGAATTCATCGGGAATGGCACGCTGCAAAATTGAATCAACACACACCTTCGTGACTTGTGCACTGATACCAATAAAGAAGACGCCAATCAGTAGTGGTGTCTTCGTTTGTGAAGTGGCAATAATCAGTTGCGTGATGGCAGCGAATGAGAGAGCGGCTATCAAAATATTTATGGGTGACAGGTACCGGGAAAGTTCGGGAGTGATCACTGCGCCAACCAAGAATCCAGCGCCAACAATAAGGACTACTTGAGCCAACACCGCTAATCCTGCATCAGGGTTTTGTGGATCAGAAAATGTGTTGCGAGCCAGAAGTACCGCGGTCACGGTAGCGATCCCAAAGCTGAATCGTTGGATGGCAGTGACAACAAAGGCTATGGAAGCGGCGTGATTACGCCGGATTTGACTCACGCCGGCGCCTAATTCGCGGGCGACCTCGATGACGGCCTTGAAGGCGGTAGGAAGCTCCGCGGTGGGCTCAGGACCCAAGGCCCGCCGGCCCAGCCTCAGGGCTAACGAACCAGCCATGACGTAGAGACCGGCCGCTACAGCGATCAAGATCGCATCGTTGGTGTCGGTACCTCCACCAAAAAGGGAGCGCAGGTACACGCCCAGTCCAGCGCCAAGGACGGTGCTCAAAGTCCCGAGGGTGGGCGCAATGGCATTAGCCGTGACGACGTTGTCGAGTGGAACAACGCGAGGAATTGATGCACCGAGCGCAGACAACACCAATCGATTAATGCTGATAGCAAGCACGCCAACACTCAGCAAAGCGATTTCGGGTGCTGAGCTCAATGCGATGAGTGCGATCAAAGTAACCAGCACAGCTCGAGCGAAGTTGGCGATCAACAAAATCTGACGCCGTTGCCACCGGTCAATGAACACGCCAACAAATGGCCCGAGGACGCAATAGGGCAGCAACAAGATGGCGAATGCACTGGCGATGGATTGCGCATCGGTTTGGCGTTCCGGAGAAAACAAGACGTAGGACGCCAGGGCGGTTTGGAAAACCCCATCAGCGAACTGCCCTGCCATACGCACGCTGAGTAGCCGGCGAAAGCCGGAGCCACGAACAACCGTGGCCACATCGCTGATGTAACTCACAGTTGCAGTATTACCGTTCGATTTCTCCGGCGATGAATTGCTCGACCTTGTTGCGGCAAATGTCGTCCGCATACTGCTCGGGCGGGCTCTTCATGAAGTAGGAAGAAGCCGACAGAATCGGGCCTCCGATGCCACGGTCGAGGGCAATTTTGGCCGCCCGAATCGCGTCAATGATGATTCCGGCCGAGTTGGGCGAGTCCCACACCTCAAGCTTGTATTCCAAGGACAGGGGGACGTCTCCGAAGGCGCGACCCTCGAGGCGGACAAAGGCCCACTTGCGGTCATCGAGCCAGGCCACGTAGTCCGATGGACCGATGTGAACATTGCGTGGAGCGATGGGGTCACGCAACTGCGAGGTCACGGACTGGGTCTTGGAGATCTTCTTTGACTCCAGGCGCTCGCGCTCGAGCATGTTCATGAAGTCCATGTTTCCACCAACGTTGAGTTGGTAGGTGCGGTCAACCGTGACGCCACGGTCTTCGAACAACTTGGCCAGCACGCGGTGAGTGATAGTGGCACCAACTTGAGACTTGATGTCATCACCAATGATCGGCACGCCCGCTGCCGTGAACTTGTCGGCCCATTCCTTGGTGCCGGCGATGAAGACTGGAAGTGCATTCACAAACGCGACGCCCGCGTCGATGGCACACTGCGCGTAGTACTTGGCTGCTTGCTCTGAACCAACGGGCAAGTAGCACACCAAGACATCAGCTTTGGTTGCCTTGAGTTCAGCAACGATGTCCACTGGCTCTGCATCGGACTCCACGACCATCTCGCGGTAGTACTTGCCCAGGCCGTCGTAGGTGTGCCCGCGCTGAACCTTCACACCGGTGGGTGGAACATCACAAATCTTGATCGTGTTGTTCTCGCTGGCGCCGATGGCATCAGCGATGTCGAGGCCGACCTTTTTGGAGTCAACGTCGAAGGCGGCGACGAACTCCACGTCGGAGACGTGGTACTCGCCAAATTGCACGTGCATCAAGCCAGGAACGGCCTGGGTGGGGTCAGCGTCCTTGTAATACTCGACACCCTGAACAAGTGATGCGGCGCAGTTTCCTACCCCGATGATCGCTACGCGAACCGAACCCATGATCGTTACTCCTTGTTATTTCTTTGCTGCGGCGGGGCGTCCGACACAGCCTTTGATCCTCGCGACGACGGGCTGTCTTCGCGTTCTGTTGCTATGAGTTCGTTGAGCCAGCGCACTTCCCGCTCAACAGATTCCAAACCATGTTCCTGAAGTGCCAGGGTGTAGGTATCTACCCGTTCGCTTGCTTGCCGAAGGGAGGTGCGCAAGGTGTCCAAACGCTCTTCAAGACGTGACCGACGTCCCTCAAGAATGCGCAGTCGAACGTCCTTGTTGGTGCGAGCAAAAAAGGCCAGGTGCACACCGAAGGCTTCGTCTTCCCACGAGGCGGGGCCGGACTCACTGACCAGTTCTTGAAAACGTTCTTTGCCATCAGCGGTCAACCGGTAAACGATTTTTGAACGACGACCAGCACCGCTGGCGTCGTCAGCGGCAATGAGTCCGGCAGCAGTCATCGTTTTGAGAGCTGGGTACAACGAGCCGTACGAGTAAGCCCGGAAAGTCCCCAACGCACTACCGATGCGCTTGCGCAATTCGTAGCCGTGCATCGGGGAATCGTGGAGTAAACCCAGCACAGCGAACTCGAGCACTCCGCTCGATCGCGCCATGGTTACCCCTTATCGCCGAACGGGGGAACATTCGGGTGGATCTGTTGGACTGATGTATCAGAACGATACATCAAATCGCACTGAAGGGCCTCGCGGGGGCCGGAGCGTCGGATGTCGGGCAGCTCGAGCCGCCTGCACACGGCTCGCCCTCAGTCGAACGTATCTGTGCCAGCAGGCGTAAAGGGATTACGCTCGCGGCTGTGTGGTCCCAGCGATCGGTCGTGGTTTACGGCCTCCAGCGTCGAGCCGCCCTGGAAGAGCTCTTCCACGGGGGCGCTTTCCGTAGCGACCTGTGCGACGCCGATCCCTACACCTTGCGCGCCGCCAAGCATCACGGTGAAGCCACGGAGCGGTTGTGTCCGGTTTGTCGTAAAGAAAACCTCACCCACTTGACCTATGTCTTCGGTGACGAGTTGGGGCACTTGTCTGGACGTATTCGTGCAACGCGTGAACTCGAATCGATGGCGCATGAATACGGGGAATTTACGGTGTACGTGGTTGAGGTATGCCAGAACTGTGAGTGGAACCACATGACGATGTCGTTCGTCTTAGGTGATGGCGTAGCAAGAGGAATTCCCCGACGTCGCCGTGCGGAGGCGTAGCGTGCGCATCAATTACCCACGCTCCGAACGCGATGGAGTCATGCGTTTTGTCCCTTCCGGACGCCAATTTCTAGCGCTCATCGGCATGGGTTTTGGCGTGCTCCTGCTGGCCTTTTTGATCCTGTATGCGTTGGTCAAAGTCCCTACGCCCAATGAGTTTTCGACGGCGCAGACCACGGTTGTTACCTATGCAGATGGCAAGACGGAGATCGCTCGCGTGGCCGATGCCAATCGCACATCTATCCCACTGAGCGATGTTCCGCTGGTTGTGCAACGCGAAATCTTGGCTGCCGAAGACCGCGACTTTTATGAACATGGCGGATTTTCTGCATCGGGAATTGCTCGCGCCGCGTGGAACAACGTCATTGGCGGATCAACCCAGGGTGGATCAACGATCACCCAGCAATACGCGAAGAATGCTTATCTGACCCAGGATCGCACCTTGACACGCAAGGCCAAGGAATTGGTGCTGTCTATCAAACTCAGTCAAACGCGGAGCAAAGAACGGATCCTCGAGGATTACCTCAACACCATTTACTTTGGCCGCGGGGCGTACGGCATCGAGGCGGCATCGCAGGCGTACTTCACGATCCCTGCATCGAAGCTGACTGGAAGCCAGGGTGCGGTTTTAGCATCCCTGATTCGCTCGCCTGCTGGCTATGCACCGGAAACCAATAAGGATCGGCTGCGCGGCCGCTGGAATTATGTCCTTGATGCCATGGTGGCCAAGGAATGGATTACCGAGAAGTCACGAGACCGTCAAAAATTCCCCAGGATTGCCAAGCGAAACAGTGGTAATCGACTAGCAGGTGACACGGGCTTCCTGGTGGATATGGCACGCCGTGAACTGTCGGCCTTGGGCTTTAGTGAAGAAGAAGTCGCTCGCGGTGGTTATCGAATCACCACGACTTTTGATCAAAAAGCAATGAATGCTGCGCGCACTGCCGTTGAGGAAAAGGGTCCGGAAACTGGTGTTAAGGGATTGCGCATCGGTATTGCTGCAGTTCAACCTGGTACCGGTGCGGTGTTGGCTATTTATGGTGGGGATGACTACCTCACCGACCAGTTCAACAACGCCACGCAAGGCATCGTGCAGGCGGGCTCAACGTTTAAACCCTTTGCATTGGCCGCCGCCCTGGAAAACGATATTTCGTTGTACGACAGATTTAGCGGAGTGAACGGAACCACGTTCACATTCCCTGGATTTGCGCCTTACCGGGTCAACAACTTTGATGGATACAGCGCCGGTGGATCGATTTCGTTACTTCGCGCAACCGAGTCTTCGGTCAATACCGCTTATGTTGACTTAGAAAATGAAATCACTCCAGAAGCTGTTGTTGATTCGGCTATTCGCGCGGGAATTCCTGGGATCACGGCCGGTCTCAATGCTGGTCCGACGACGGTTTTAGGTACCTCATCACCACACACCCTTGATATGGCTGCGGCTTACGCTACCTTTGCCGCCCGAGGCCTACAAGCCAATCCGTACGTCATTGCGAGCGTCCGGAATGCTAACGGCGGGTTGGTGTATTCCAAGCGCGCCGCAGTTTCGCGCGCTTATGACGCCGATGTTGCTAGCCAGGTCACCTATGCGCTAACCCAAGTGGTGAAAAACGGTTCAGGATTTGCTGCTCAAGACCTCGGTCGCCCGGCCGCGGGTAAAACAGGAACCACCAACTCGAACCTGTCGGCCTGGTTTGTGGGGTACACCCCCGAAATTGCTGTTGCCGTATCGATGGCCAAGTCCACCGAGTCGGGTGGATTGACAACGTTGCGCGGCACGGGTGGGATGACCCGCGTCACGGGTGGCTCCTTCCCGGCGCGCATGTGGACCGCGATGGTCAAAGCGTTCTTGAAGGACACACCGGTTCAACAATTTGATGGCACGATATTCAATTCCGGTGGTTCTAGCGGTGGGGGTTCGTCTAGCCCCAAGTCCACAAAGCCACCGACCGCAACGAGCACAACCCAGCCCACAGGTGCCCCGACGACTCAAGCACCAACACCGTCACCCACGGTGCCACCGGCCACTTCACCTGCTGCCACGCCATAATCCTTAGTAGGAGGTTTTCCCTGATGTTTGGTTCTTCATCCGTTCCATCTATGTCGTTAGCTGAACTATCCGATGAGTTGTTCTTGCTTGATGTGCGCGAGGACGACGAATGGGAAGCCGGACATGCACCAACGGCGGTGCATGCGGCCATGTCTTTGCAAGCAGGAATTCTTGATCTGCTTCCCGCTGACGGGACGATTGCGGTGATCTGTAAAGCCGGCAGTCGATCGGCCAAAGTCACGCAGTTCTTGGTCGATCAAGGCCGCGAAGCAATCAACGTTGAGGGCGGAATGATGAATTGGGCAGCGGCTGGTCGCCCAGTGGTAAACAACCAAGGCGACGAGGGCTTCGTGCTTTGAGTTCGCCACTACTAGCAGACCTGGCAGACGTCGTCGGAGTGGAGCACGTGCTCACCGACCCCGATGTCACACAATCTTTTGGCACTGATTGGACGCGCGCTTGGTCGAGCATCCCGCTTGCGGTGATTCGACCGGCTTCAACGGCTGAGGTTGCGGCCGTAATGACGTTGTGTCACGCCCATGGCACGCCGGTGGTCACCCAAGGTGGCAATACCGGTCTGGTGGGCGGCGGTGTTCCCCATGGGGATCGCACCTCTGTTGTTGTGTCGATGACGCGGTTGAGTTCGATCGAAGCAGTAGATCGCGCGACGCAAACCGTGGAAGTGGGCGCCGGCGTGACGTTGTCACAGTTGCAAGCCCACGCCAGTGCTGCAGGATTTCGTTATGCCGTTGATTTAGCAGCACGAGACTCCGCCACGGTGGGCGGAATGGTGGCAACCAACGCGGGTGGATTGCGCGTCGTGGGACTGGGTGATACTCGCGCCCAAGTCATGGGCGTGGAAGCAGTGCTGGCTGATGGGACCATCATTCGCCGGTTGGAGCCACTAGCTAAAGACAACGGTGGCTACAACCTCAGCCAACTAATGACCGGATCCGAAGGCACGCTGGGCGTTATCACTGCCGCCCGATTGCGATTAGTGCGTCAACCCGCACAACCGGAAGTGGTCACGTTGATTGGTCTGCCGGATGTGGAATCAGCCGTTGATTTAGTGGCGTCAGCTCGCCAGCGCGGTGACCTAACAGCGGCCGAAATGATCCGCACCGAGGGGATGGCCGTCGTTCGGGCCGTATGTGGTCTCACTCAGCCCCTAGTCCGTGAGCACCCGGTCTACTTATTGCTCGAAACCGCCACACTGCCGGATCTTCCCGACGATGTTGATGCCGCTGTCGATCCGCGTATGTGGGAATACCGCGATCGCCAGGCCGAAGCGGTGGCCACGTTAGGGATTCCGTTCAAGCTGGATGTGTGTCTACCCATTGCCTCTATTCCAGAATTCTTGACAAAGCTGGATCAGTTGCCGGACACCCAGGGGCGCGAAGTCCATGTCTATGCACACCTTGGTGATGGCAACCTGCACATTAATTTGGTTGATATCGATGCACCAACGAGTGCGCGACTTGATGAGCAAGTACTCACGCTTGTTGCGCAATTCGGTGGCTCGATTGCGGCCGAGCATGGGGTGGGAGTTCACAAAACCAAGTGGCTTCATTTATCGCGCAGCAGTGCCGAAATCGCCACCATGAAGGCGATCAAGAACACCCTCGATCCGACGGGGATTCTCAATCCTGGGGTCTTGTTGCCCTAGTTCTGCCCTAGTTCTGCGCCAGTTCTGCGCCAGTTCCGCCCTGTGTCGTTCCCGCAGTTTGATGCGCATTCGCGCGAGCATGGGCAATGTGGCAAAACAACGGTCGTGGCCCTTAGTTCTTGTCGGCGCAGTGGTGGCTTTGGCTGTGGGCGCCCTGGTGTGGGTGGTGTGGCTCGCTCCTGGTCAGCCCACCGTTGATCAACCGGTTGCTACCGCGTCTGCTTCACCTTCTCCGCAGGAGACGTCGGAACAAACCCCCAGTGCAACTCCCACGGGCACCCCAACCCTGACGGCCTCGCCCACCCCCACCGATGAGGTGGATAACCCGATTGATGACGCCATCGTGGGTTACCCAGGTTCGCCTATCAAGCCATCGGCTGTCGCGCGCGATGTCGTGCGGATCATTCAGCAACGCATAGTTGATTTAGGAACCAAGCTCACTGTTGATGGCGTCTACGGAACCCGAACGACCACTGCAGTAAAGGCATTTCAAAAAGACAACGGTTTGCCGGTCACCGGAATTGTTGATCGAGACACCTGGGCGGCCTTGTTTACCTCGGATTCGTAAGAATTTCTTGACCTTAATTTGACCAAAGATACGTTTCCTCAACAGGATTGTTGTGTCCGGTTTGGATAGATTTGAATAACCCGAGTGTCGTCGCATCCCCCGTCGGCGGCACTCGGGCTCCTTAACGACGCAATTTCACCCGCCTTGTTTTGGCGCTTTTACCCCGCGAATACTTCGGCGATTGCGCTGCCGGCCAAGACTGCCAGTACCCCAGCGCTAATAAAGCGCACTCGATGCAGCGGGACAGTGCTGAAGATCCAACGACCGGCCAAGACAGCCAGTCCAGCGACAAGGACAAGCGCTAGCCATGCACCAATGAAGACCGAGATGGGCTCACCCGTTCGCGCGGACTGACTGGCGGTCAAGAGTTGGGACAGGTCGCCCCACTCTGCAACAAACAGGACGACAAAGGACGTCGTCGCCATCTTCCACGCCGACGTGGGCATAGCGGCCTTGGTGATCGCCTCTTCTTCCGCAGCTACCAGAGCCTGCGCCTCAACTTTGGCCGCTTGACGACTTTTCATGGCGCCCTTAAACAAGATGGCTGCGCCAGCGGCGAAAATCACTGCGGCCACCCCGGCGACTAACGCTCGGGGAAGAAGGGAGAGCAGCCCACCCAAGGAAACAGCGATAGCTGTTTGCACAAAGAACGCGGCGCTGACCCCAAGCCAGACGGGCAAATGGCGAAACCGCGTGGCCAAAATCAAAGTGGCGATAAACGTCTTGTCTGGTAATTCAGCCGGCACGATCAGGGCAAAAGTGCTCAGCGTTGCGCCCGGATCAAGAACAGCCATGCGGTGAACAGTATTAGATCGAGGGTGGGGCACTACGCTGACGCACAACCGATTTTGCTGGGAGCAGCTGTGGACTTAAGCACGATGACCCTAGAGGTCCTAGCGATTGCTGGAACCGTCTTGGGCCTGCTGGCGCTTATTCTCGGCCTGGTTGCTCAGTTGCGGTTTCGTCGAATGCGCCGTGACTATCAGGTGTTGCAGGGCGAGGACGATCAGTCCACTTTTGTTGCTTCGGTAGCACGTCAGGTCGACGAAGTGGACAAGCTCCGAGTAGATATCGCTAGGCAGCGTGAAGTGATCGCGCAATTACAGACGGACCTCCACGACGCCATCAGGCATGTTGCGGTTGTTCGTTACGACGCCTTTGGCGACATGGGCGGTCGTTACTCGTTCTCACTCGCCTTGCTGGACGATGATGGCGATGGCTTGGTGCTCACGGCCATTCACGCGCGCAGCGATACCCGCACCTACTTCAAGGGCGTGCGGTCCGGGGCAAGCGATGAGCCCCTCTCTCCTGAAGAACTGCGAGTGATCGCTCTAGCTCAAGGCAAAGAGGAATGACGCGGATTGCCTACCTAGGTCCGGCCGGCACGTTTACTGAGCGGGCCGCCAGCCAGGTACAGGATGCAGACACAGCCACAGACTCAGAGCTGATTCCTTTTCATTCGGTCCTGGCTGAATTGGATGCTCTCCGTGCCGGCGAAGTGGACGTGGCCGTTGTAGCTTTTGAAAACTCGGTAGAAGGCTCGGTCGCTATTTCTCTTGATGGCTTGGCCTTTGGGGAACCGCTGGTGATCACCGATGAGGTGGTACTGCCCGTTTCCTTTGCGCTTCTTGTTCGTCCTGGCACAACCCTGGCTGACATTAAGACCGTGGCAGCTCACTCGCACGCCGAACCGCAGTGCCGCAACTGGCTGAAGGCCACGATTCCGGATGCGGTTTTTGAACCCTCGGCGAGTAATGCAGATGCTGCACGCGAAGTGCAGTCCGGACGGTGGGATGCAGCCCTAGCGGGCGCATTTGCTGCTCCGCGCTACAGGTTGGAAGTCCTGGCTGACGAGATACATGATGTCGAGGGAGCCGAAACTCGCTTTGTCGTGGTGCGGCGGCCGCAGGCTCCACCAGCGCCAACGGGGAGCGATAAGACGACGTTGGTGTTGTTCCCGCAGGATGATCACCCGGGCGGACTGCTGGAAATTTTGGCGGAGTTTGCTAACCAGGGCATCAACCTCGAGCGACTCGAGTCTCGACCTACCGGCGATGGTTTGGGGCAGTACTGCTTCAGCATTGACGCAGAGGGTCACATCAATGACCAGGCGATGGGTGCTGCATTGATGGGACTGCGCGCCCTGTGTGCTGACATTCGCTACCTGGGTTCGTACCCGAAGGCGCACTCGACGGCTTCGAGTGAACGCCGAGCGTCTCGGACGGGCTCCGGCGTTGATTCGGCCACCTGGCTCGAGCAATTGCGGCAGGGTCACACTCCATAGTTCGCCTCGCGCGCCTGCGTCCGCAGGGGCACTGCGCAACGCTTGTAAGGTCTAACACGTGATTGATGTCCAGCTCCTGCGCAATTCCCCTGACACCCTGCGTGCTTCCCAGCGTGACCGAGGCGAAGACGTAGCCCTAGTGGACGAAGTCCTTCACCTCGATGAAGAGCGCCGAACCGCTGGCACTGCCTTTGACGAACTGCGGGCTGCGCAAAAGAACATCGGTAAGGATGTCGCAAAAGCCCAAGGCGAGCAAAAGACTGCGCTCCTTGAGCAGGCCAAAACTCTTGCTGATGAAGTCAAGGCAGCTCAAGAGCGTCGCGATGTTATTGCCTCGGACTTTGACACAAAAGTGTTGGGAATTTCCAATGTCGTTGACGATGCAGCACCACGCGGCGGTGAAGAAGACTTCGTCGTTTTGGAAGAAGTAGGGACGCCACGTACTTTTGATTTCGAACCTCGCGACCACCTCGAACTGGGCGAGATGCTTGGCGCCATTGATGTCGAGCGCGCTGCCAAGGTCTCGGGCTCACGGTTCTATTACCTGACCGGTGTCGGCGCTCAACTGGAGTTTGCGTTAGTCAACATGGCGATGGATCTGGCGATGGATGCTGGATTCACCCTGATGGTGCCGCCTGTTTTGGTTAAGCCCACAGCCATGGAAGGCACGGGTTTCTTGGGTCAAGCCGCAGAAAACGTCTACCGCGTGGAAAGCGACGACCTTTATCTCGTGGGCACCGCTGAAGTTCCCTTGGCGGCGTATCACAGCGACGAAATCCTGGATGCCAAGCAACTTCCGCTGCGCTATGCGGCGTTCTCTTCGTGTTTTCGCCGCGAAGCCGGAACGTATGGCAAAGACACCCGAGGAATTATCCGTGTTCACCAGTTCGACAAAGTCGAAATGTTTGCCTTCGTTGATCCCGTCGATGCACTTGCCGAACATCAGCGGCTGTTGGCGTGGGAAAAAGACTTTTTGAATCTGCTGGAAGTTCCCTACCGCGTGATTGATGTGGCCACTGGTGACCTCGGTGCATCAGCGACTCGCAAGTTTGACTGCGAGGCGTGGATTCCGACACAGGGCAAGTATCGTGAAGTGACATCGGCGTCGAACTGCACGCAGTTTCAAGCTCGTCGTTTGGGCGTGCGCATGCGCGGTGCAGATCAAACCCAACCAGTGTCAACATTGAACGGAACGTTGTGTGCCATTCCGCGCACGATCGTTTCAATTTTAGAAAACCATCAAAATGCTGATGGTTCCGTCACTTTGCCGGCAGCCCTGCGGCCGTACATGCGCAATCGCTCCACCTTGGACCCGATTGCGTGAGTGATTTCGCGCTGGTTGCCACTGACCTTGATGGCACCTTGATTGATCCGCAGGGGCGGATTAGTGATTTCACGCGTGAAACCCTTCGGGCTGTTGAAGAAAGTGGCCGACTTCTCGTTTTCGTGACGGGTCGTCCGCCACGCTGGATGGCGCCCATTGTTGAGGAAACCGGGCATCGAGGAATCGCCATCTGTGCCAATGGCGCGGTGGTGATGGACCTGCATACCGAGCACATTGATGTGGCGCATGTCATGGACGAGCACGAAGCACTCGAAATTACCCGCCGAATTCGCGCACTCTTGCCCACGGTGGGATTTGCTGTGGAGCGCGTAGGAGTGAATCGTCGCGCTGACGTGGAGTTTGGTCGCGAACCGCATTACATTCCACGGTGGCCCACGCCGGACAAGCCACCGCTAGCTCCCATTGATGAGTTAGTCATTGGCGGTGGATTGATCAAAATTTTGGCGCGCGTTCCGCAGGAGTTTGAGCCACCGAGCGATCCGCACGCGCTAGGTCCGGACCCAACGCGAGGATTTGATGCATCACCTCTGGTTGATGAATTCCTGGCTTCAGCGCAGGAGGTCCTCGCTGACCTCGCGACAGTCACGCATTCCAATCCCAATGACACCTTGTTGGAAATCAGCGCTCCAGGGATCACCAAGGCGACCGCCCTCGCGGATTTCGCGGCCGAGCGTGGGATTTCAGCCGATCAGGTCATCGCGTTTGGCGATCAGCCCAATGACTTGCCCATGTTGGCGTGGGCGGGGCGAGCCATTGCAGTCGAAAACGCCCACCCAGCAGTTCTAGGCGCTGTGGCTGAACGGGCGGGCTCGGTGCACGCGGATGGGGTGGCCCATGCCCTACGCGCCATTTTGAATTTGTAAGGAATGTGCCCACCCGTCCCTGACATTGCGGGGAGTTAGTGGCACCATTGTCCTTCCGTTACGGATGTGGCGGGTGTTTTACAACCGGCGTGGACTTCCCCCGCTGGGACCGATCAAGCATCGTGCGAACGAGGTGTTGTATGGACATGAGTTGGCTGTCGCCATTAGCTGAAGCAAATCCAGCTGGCGAAAAGGGCTGGGGCTCGTTTGCCACTGTTGACATTCCCGCTGGAACAACAGTTGCCGCTTTTGGTGGCTTTGTCACCTCGGGTGAGGTGTTAGCCACTTTTGATGATGTACGCCAGAGCCGCTCGATTCAAATCGACGACGACCTATTTTTAGTGAGTTCGGAATCACCTGAGCCAGGCGACATGCTCAATCACTCGTGCGAACCCACGTGTGGATTGATGGGTTCGGCCATGTTGGTCACGATGCGTGATGTCGCAGCCGGCGAGGAACTCACTTTCGATTACGCCACGTGTGACACCGCGGACTACGACGAGTTCCGTTGTATGTGCGACACGTCCTCTTGTCGAGGAACGATCACCGGTCGCGACTGGAAGCGCCCAGACTTACAAGCCAAGTACGACGGATGGTTTTCGCCTTACATCGTTCGTCGTATCGCGGCTACAACGTTAAGTGATGCCGCTTCAACCCACGACCACGCGTAACGTCTCGAGGGGTTGATTCTTTACAGGTACGGACCTGAGGTTCGGTGATCGGGAGCCTGATCTATCTCGCCTGACTCCGACCCCATGGGCAAAGCCGCGCGCCGCATCTGTTCAAACTGCGCCTGTGCCGCCATCTGTTGAGCAAACAACGCTGTTTGAATCCCGTGGAACAGGCCCTCAAGCCAGCCAACGAGCTGGGCTTGGGCAATGCGCAACTCAGCGTCACTGGGGATGGAGTCTTCAGTGAACGGCAAGGTCAATCGCTCCAGCTCGTCGATGAGTTCGGGCGCAAGCCCTGCTTCGAGCTCGGAAATTGACCGACGGTGTATCTCGCGAAGTTGAGCACGTGACGCTTCATCTAATGGTGCGTTGCGGACCTCGTCCAAGAGTTGCTTAATCATGCTGCCGATCCGCATGACCTTGGCAGGCTGCGAAACCAAGTCGGTGAGGTCCTCGCCCTCATGAGCCGAGGGGAGCGGAATCATTGCATCAGGTTCGCCATCGCCATCGGTATCCACCGGGACCCCGCGTAGTGGTTCGCCACCGGTACCGATCACTACACCATCATCGCTGGGGTTTGCTGAATCGCTCATGAAGCCATCCTCTCAGACGTGGTCGGCAGGGGTCATCGTCAAGATGATCTTGCCAATGTGTTCGCTAGCTTCCATGCGGTCATGAGCTTGAGCGATTTTGGTGATGGGTAGGCGTTGATCGATGACCGGCTTAATGGTGCCTTGTTCAATCAAGGGCCACACATGTTCAAGGACCGAATCCACGATGGCGGCTTTTTCGCCGACCGGACGCCCACGCAACGATGTGGCAAGGACGGCAGCTCGTTTGGTGAGGAGTCGGTTCAGGTCCAACTCGCCCTTGGTGCCGCCCTGTAGGCCGATGACTACCAGGCGACCGTTGGCTGCCAAGGATCGAACATTGGGCTCGAGGTACTTGGCGCCCATGACGTCCAAAATCACATCGACGCCGTTGCCGTCGGTGAGCGCTTGAACTTCCTCGGCGAAATCGCTCTCGCGGTAGTTGATGGCATGGTCGGCTCCGAGAGCCAGGCAAGTGTCAACTTTGGCTTGTGTTCCACAGGTGACGATGGTGCGCGCGCCTAATTCGCGAGCGATTTGAATAGCCATCGTCCCGATCCCAGAGGTTCCCCCGTGGATGAGCACGGTTTCACCCTCGCGCAGGTGCGCCAACATCGCCAGGTTTGACCACACCGTTGCGACAACTTCGGGAAGGGCAGCCGAATCAATCAAGCTGACGTTGTGGGGAACGCGCAGTAACTGTCCCGCGGGTATAGCCACTTTTTGCGCGTAGCCACCGCCGGTGAGTAGCGCGCATACTTCGTCGCCGACCTTCCAGTCGGTGACGTCGGGACCAACTTCAGCGATGACGCCGGAGCATTCCAAGCCGAGGTACTCGCTAGCACCAGCAGGAGGTGGGTAGAAACCTTTGCGCTGCAAGATGTCAGCGCGGTTGAGTCCAACAGCGACAACCGCAACGACGACTTCGCCCTTGGCGGCGATCGGATCGGCGACTTCGGTCCATTGCATGACCTCGGTGCCACCAGGTTGAGAACAAACGATTGCGTGCATAACGCTCAAGAGTAGATGGCGCGCTCAATCGTGTTCAGGTGCAGCCTTTTAGCCGATGCGCTTTCCACTGGGCGGTGCGGAACGGCCGGCTACCGGAGCTGACGTAGGTGGTGGCGGAGGAAGAAGGGGCTCAGCCATGACCGGAGGGGGCAGATCAGGTGCCGTGCCGGTGATCGGAGGAGTCGTTGGGGGTGCCAAGGTAGCAACCGACGCGGTCTGAGTGGGTGCGGGTAATGCGGTGAGTGCTGGTCCGCCAACCGGTGCGATGAGTGCAGCCGGCGACGGTGCGCGCAAAGTCGTCCCGCCACGCTTTTCAGTAATGGGTGTTCCGGCCGGCGGTGGGAAGAGTCGCGTCATGCCGGCTTCGATGGCGCGGCGTCCAGCTTCCAAACGCGCGTTACGAATCTTGACCGCGCGCTTGGTCGTTCGGGTGACTCGACCAGAGACGAACACGATGCGTGCGGTGATCAAGACGAAGAACAGCGCGACCACGGTGAAAGCGACAACCAACGCTGTGTTGGTGCCCGGGTTTGGTGGGCTCGGTGCGGTTCCACCAGGGCGCAGTTCTTGAATGCCCCCTTCCGCAAGGGGCCAGGTGGCATTAGTTTGCACTAGTCCTGAACGCACGGTGACACTCAAGTTTGCGGGACTGGCTCCCAACGGAATTTGAGCAGACGTGCTTTCATTCGGAAGGATTTGTCCGATGGCCAATTCCGGGATAGAAATCGGGGTTCCATCGGTTGAGGTACCGCTCACGCTAACGACGGGGGCCACTTGGTTGGTCAACGTGTTGGTTAAACGAAAGAACACCAGTTGACCTTGAACGTCGAGTGTGGAGATCGAAATTCCGGGCGGGTTTTGGGTAGCGGCTTGTGCACTGGCTGCTCCCAAACCACAAACTGCCACAAGCGAAACGACAGCGATCAGAAGAAGTCGGATGCTGCGTGACATCGCACCGATAGCGCCATCGCGGGTTGCCGGGCAACTCGTGGGCGCTAATCCGAAACTCACTGGTGCCCAAAGGCCCATATGAGGGGGAAGCCACATAAGGTGAAAAAGATACCGTTGATGCTGGTGGGGATGTAACCCCCTGGGGTGATTGGTTTGTCGCCAGATGGACAATTCTTTGTTCGTTTTGTGCGCAATATGGTGATGATGGATTGGGAGCGGGCCGTGAGTCGAGGACAGCTAGGCGTTGCCCTGGGTGTGGCAGCGCTACTTGCCGGGTGTGGGGCAGCTACGCCAGCTAGTGCTCCAGAGCCCGTGATCACCACTGCTCCCGAGCAGTTTCCGACGACATCTCAGGCCAGCCCAACCCCAGAAGTCGTTGCTCCACCACAGTCGTCAGCACCAGTTCCTGCACCACCCGTGAGCAGCACGTCAGCACTGTCAGTCTTAGGGACGTTGCGCGTTGCCGGTCGCGGTCCCAAGACGGGCTACTCGCGCGCGGAGTTTGGCCAAGCCTGGGCCGACGTTGATCGCAATGGGTGCGATACGCGCAACGACATTTTGCAACGAGACCTCACATCTATTGTGGTGCGTTCGGGAAGCAGCGGGTGCGTCGTTAGCTCAGGACGACTGGCTGACCCTTACACCGGCACGACCGTGATTTTTGTTCGCGGAGCATCCAAGGTTGATATTGACCACGTCATTGCCTTGTCAAATGCTTGGCAAAGCGGAGCAGCCCGGTGGACATTTAACAAACGCATCGCGATAGCAAACGACCCGTTGAATTTGCTGGCCGTCGACTCGAGTCAAAATCGGCAAAAGGGCGATGGTGATGCCGCGACGTGGCTGCCGGACAATCGCGGATTTTGGTGCCAATACGCCGCTCGACAAATTGGGGTGAAGTCGAAGTACGGATTGAGCATCACTAGTGCCGAACGCGATGCGTTGACACAAGTTTTGCAACGTTGCCCGAGTCAACAAGTGATCACCGGTGGCGGCCCGACTTCGGTGAGCGGTTTCAGCGATCCCACGGCCAATTCGGGCGGTTCTGGGGGCTCCTCATCGGGGACAACCAGTGGTGCCGGCCTTGATCCGCGATTTGGTACGTGTTCGGCGGCGAAGGCGGCCGGCTTTGGACCCTATTACCGCGGGCGCGATGGTGAATATTCCTGGTATCGCGATCGTGATAGCGACGGCGCAGTCTGCGAGTAAGTCAGTGACGAACCAACGTTATGCGATCGGGACGACCACTTCGTTGCGGCGAATAAACGATGGCTTCCATGGTGGATCAAAACGAGCAAAGCGTGGCTTTCCTACAACGGTGTAACCGGCATCTTCAATGTTGGCGATGAGTTGGGCGACGTGTTTGTTGTAGTTGTCTTCTGTCCATCGTCCGGAGTACATCGAAACAGCCGCAAGGGTTTCCGGCACCTCAATCAGGCTCACTCCGTTACCACCCGGGTCAGGTAGGTCACCCAGCGTTGAGTTGGCCGGCATCACGAAGGACACGTGGTAGGTCATCGGCTCATCCAACGGCTCTTGAATCACTGGCGCCGTCATAGCGACTTTGGTGCCGCTCCGATTGCGACCACTGATGTAGGAAACCAACGGACCAAACCCAGCATTGCCAGCTCGTTCGAAGGCCCCGACCATGGTGACTTCAGCCACGACGTGGGGCGCGTACTTGCGGACTTCAAATCCACGTTTGACATCAATGCGTTCGTACACCTGTTGCTCGGTCATATTTTCACCCTAGGCGGGTGTAGCGAATTCGCAACTTGGTGATGACCTCAGGGAAGCGCTGGGCACGAAACCGGTACGGTTTGCGGTGGAGGGCTCGCATAGTGGCCTAGTGCGGCGGTCTTGAAAACCGCTGTTGAGTGATCCTCAACCGTGGGTTCGAATCCCACGCCCTCCGCCATTTAAGGCTCGCACTCCGAAGGGGTGCGGGCCTTAAATCATGCGAGCTTGGGGATTCGGGAGGAGCGCCCTGTCGGCGGGCGAGCGATCTCACTTTCTGCGCACATGTGGGACGATGAGGTATGCAAATTGACATCATCTTGGAGCCCGACCTTTCGCCCGCTGAAGTAGCTGAAATTGCCGTTGCTGCGGAGAATTACGGCTTCCGAACTTTGTGGCATTCGAACTACCACCAAAATCCCGATGCCTTTGTTGCGCTGGCACCAGCCGCGATGGCCACGTCACGCATTCGCCTGGGAATCTTGGCGGTCAGCCCCTACGAAATGCAGCCACTGAAAATTGGCAATGCACTTTTGACTCTCAACGAGATCAGCAATGGACGAGCTGTTGTCGCTATCGGTGGTGGCGGATCGCTGATGAGTGCCATTGGCATTGAGCAAAACCCCACCAAGCTGCGCATGGTTCGTGGAGTGCGAGAAGCGGTCGAGATTAGTAAGGCCGTGGTGTCGGGCGAACCATCGCGTGGCTACCCCGGTGAAGTCTTTAAGGTCGCTCGTCCCTTCCATCACAAGTGGAAGAGCGCTCCAACCGCCAAGGTGTTCACGTGTTCGACCGGAGACAAGATGCTCGAGATGGCGGGCCGGGTCGCTGACGGCACCCAAATGAGTGATGTCACACCGGAAAAGATCGATCACCATATGGCGTCCCTGCGCAAGGGGTTGGCTGAGCGCGAGATCCCCCTCGAGGATTTCCGCGTCGGCAACTTTTGGGCCTGGCACATCAAGGAAGACATCGAGAAGTCGATGTATGAAGCACGTCGCGAGTTGGTTTTCCGCGCCGAGCTCTTGCCGCCCAAGTACGACATGGTTCCTTACGTGAGCGAAGAAGAGCGTGCGTTGGTTATTGAGAAGTGGGCCAACTTCGCGAAGGCATTTTGGACGCGCTCGGGCGTGATCGAGGATGTGCCTGAAGACATCGTCAGCCGGCTGGTTGCTGCGTGTTCGTCAGCCGGCGACCTGAGTGCAGTGGATGAACAAATTGAGCGCTTTAAAATATTTGAAAAGGCTGGCTTGACCGAGCTATCGATTCGACTCTTTGACGACCCGATGGAAGGCCTGAAACTCGTGGCCGAAAACGTGCTTCCGCACTTTGAAAAGTTCGAAGGCTAAGCGTCCACTCAGGCCTGTTTCCACAGCGCACGTGATCCCCACGAGGCTCGCCTTGGGGGTAATACTTGGGTAGCATCGTGGTATGAAACTGAGCGTGAGCCTTCCTGATGAGGACCTAGAGTTCCTCGACTATCAAGTCCGAGCCCAGATCTACCCTTCGCGTTCTGCTGCTTTGCATGCTGCGGTGCGCATGCTGAGATCGGTGGAGCTGGTTGATGCCTACACGCAGGCTTTCGGCGAATGGTCACAGTCGCCCGATGCGCACGACTGGGAACACCTGGCAGCCGATGGCATGAGCCTGTGAGGCGCGGTGAAATCAGGCTCGTGAATTTCGATCCCATTCGGGGTTCGGAAGCAGCCAAGCGACGCCCGGCTGTCGTGGTGAGCAATGACGGCGCGAATACCGCTGCTTCCTCTAGTGGCGCAGGCGTGGTCACCGTCGTGCCACTGACGTCCAATGTTGCGACCGTCCACGATTTTCAAGTGCTGATCCTTGCGAGTGAATCAACGCTCAATGTTGATTCCAAAGCGCAGGCTGAACAGGTGCGTGCGGTTGACGTACAACGCTTGGGTTTGGCTCTGGGCACCCTTGGTCCAGCAACAATGCAACAACTAGATACCGCTTTGCGGATCCATTTGAATCTTTAGGTCTTGGGTTTAAGGCGTTCTTCAATGGCAGCGATAACCCGCTCGCTGAGACCACGGAGGGCTTTTCTGCTCGTGGATCATGAAAGAATGAGACTTGTTACTAGACGCTCGATGAATTGACTATTAAGGACTGGGATGTTTAACAAAGGTCGTTGGGTTGCTGTCGTTGCATCCTTGGTTGTTGTCGGTTTAGTGGTCGGTGTTTTTGTTTCGGTTGGTGTGTCGTTACCGGCGAAGAAATCCGATCTACCAACTGTTGGTCCGACAGCCAATGAACTCGAGCAACTTGCTGCCGACCTTTCAAGTGGAAAGCCGGATCGCATCTTGGCGTCGATTGCTGATCTGCCACCGGGTGCCGAAAAGGATGTCCTGAAAACTTTTACCAATATCAAGTTTGTGGATTTCAATACTGAAACGGTGCGCTTTGACAAGGCGACCGGAGCTGCCGTAGTAGATGCGCGCCTGACCCCACGCAAGGGCCAGCCCACCTACGAGCGGGAAGCTTTGGTCAAGCGTGGGACTCGTTGGCTGTTGTATTCCTCCTTGCCAAAGCCGACAGACACCTGATAACCTCTCACATAAAGAGAGCCTATCTCTCACGTAGTAGTAATAAGTGAAAGAGAGTCGTTCGATGTCCGATCGCAAACAAGTGGTCATTGCCGGTGCAGGGCCGGTGGGAATGGTTGCAGCGCTGAAGCTCGCGCAAGCAGGTCTTGACGTCACCATTTATGAAATGGGTGATGACCTCTCGGTTGACTCCAAGGCATCCACGTTCCACATCCCCACGCTGGAACTGTGCGACGAACTCGGATTGATTGACGACATGCTCGAGCAAGGATTGATGGTTCCGCTTTTCCAGCAACGCGATCGCAAGGGTGGCGTTATTGCTCAACTTGACTTGTCTCTGTTAAAGGATGAAACCAAGTACCCCTACCGACTCCAACTTGAACAGTCAAAGTTCACCCGCCTAGTTCGCAACCACCTAGACAAACTGCCCAACGCCCATCTTTTTTATGGCGCTGGAGTGGCGACTGCAGAAGATCACACTGATTACGCCGTAGCAATTTTGAACGATGGAACGCGCGTGGAGTGTGACTGGCTTATTGGGTGCGATGGTGCCAACTCCATGGTGCGCCAATCCTTTGGTTTCGAATTCCCTGGTGAGACCTTTGCCGAGCGCTTCTTGGTGATGTCAACCACCTATGAATTCCGAAATGTCATGACCGATCTGGCCGAAGTTGCTTACATCACTGACCCTGACGAGTGGATGGTCTTGCTCAAGACCCCTGACCATTGGCGTTGCTTGATGGCAGTGAGTCCAGATGAGGACGATGACGTAGCCGTGACCGATGAGCGGATTCAGGAACGACTAAACAGTGTTCTGGCTGACCTTGGTCACGAGCACGTTGATTTTCCCTTGGTCGGAAAGTCCTTGTATCGCGTCAATCAACGCGTGGCCAAGAACTTTGCTATCAATCGCATTCTGTTGGCGGGCGATTCAGCGCACATGAATAACCCGCTGGGCGGTTTCGGTATGAACAGTGGAATTCATGACGCTTGGTCTGCAGGTGATGTGATCGAAGCGGTGGAACTTCGCGGAGCAGATGCACACAAGGCAGGGCAAATTCATGGTGTCGTTCGTAGCGAAGTGTGTCACTCGTACGTCCAAGCCAACACGAAGAAAAACTTCAAGGACATGCAGGAAAAGGATGAAGCCGCTCGCCAGGCCCGTAATGCGATGCTGCGAGCGTTGCAAGATGACGTTGAAGCACAAAAGGAATACCTGCGCGGGACGTCAATGCTCACGTCAGCCCACGAAGCTATCGCGCGAGTTCGCAACGAATTGGCTGCGCTGAGTTCTTAAAGCGCCCGGTTCTTAAAACGCTGAGTACCTAAGAAGCTGAGTTCCTAAGAAGCTGAGTTCCTAAGAAGCTGAGTACCTAACAAATCGTGGAGTGACGGCTCAATCAGTCACTGATGTGGGTCATGGCAGCGCTGATGGCCTGCGCGCTGGCTCGTACCTGCTTGATCACGGTTGCTCGGCGCTTGTCATCGAGCCGGTGGATGGGACCCGCAGTTCCAAGAGCGGCAACGACGTTTCCGTCGACTTCGATCGCGGCAGCGCATCCCCAGATGCCGGCGTCAACTTCTTCGTAGGACTGCGTCCACGTAGCTCGACGAACATCGTCGAGTGCGGTGGGCGTGAGTAGGTCTAGGCGATCAACAGCAATCTCATCGCGTCGAGCTTCGAGGTAGGCCAGTCGTTCGCGAGTGGGCATGCTGGCCAGGAGGACTCGTGCCACCGAACCCGAGTGCAACGGCATTGCTTGTCCGACCGCAAACTGCAGTCGAACCGGGTGTGAGGATTCTTCGCGCGCGACGCAGTAGGCGTTTTCACCACCGCGACGGGCGATCAGAACGGTCTCGTCAATGAGGTCGCGCAGGCTCACCAGCTCGTTGGACGCAGCTTCCAGCAGAGTGGTTCGGCCAGCATCGGCTGCCGCATTGAGGCCCACCACTGCGTCGGTGAGGCGGAATCGACCGTCACCGATCGGCTCAACCAATCCGGTTTCGCGCAAGAGCGAGATGTAGCGATACATCGTTGACACCGGCACTTCAACGCGTGCCGCGAGTTCATTAATCGTGGGGGTGGGGTGCTCCGCGGTGAAGGTCAGCACGGTGGTGATGAGTTTGCGCGCGCTACTGGTGCCAGGGGTTCGGCGGTTGGCTGGCTTACTCGGGCTCACGTTCGTCAGCCTATCTGTCTTTCATCTGGTGAGAAACGAGTGCGCTGAAGCCAACAGCGGGGGGCTAGCACGCTTCAGGTAGCCTTCACCTCGCACTCATCGCTTCGGCTGTGGGTGCGGGGAGGCGTCGCCTAGTCCGGTCTATGGCGCCGCACTGCTAATGCGGTTTGGGTTTATCGCCCATCGAGAGTTCAAATCTCTCCGCCTCCGCCACGTGTTGTAGCCGGCGGTAGCCGGCGCACAACACGTCTGCGAGCGCTCGAGATTTGGGAGGAGCGCAGCGACGGGTCTGGCCGCAACAAGCGCTCGCGCCTGCTGATGGTTGGTCATGCGCGCGCCTGTATGCTTTCGCAGGCTTCACAGCCACGCGCCTGTAGCTCAACGGATAGAGCATCTGACTACGGATCAGAAGGTTTGGGGTTCGAATCCCTACAGGCGCACTCTCACTCCCACGGGCTAGGAATCGGCAATTACGCGCCGAGTAGGTCCAAGCGGTCGAGCCGAATCCAAAGCGCTGATGACGGCCTCTACTGCTTCTGCAGTGGTTTGCCGATCAGTCCAGACGTCAACGTCATAGACCAACCCGTGGGAATGACAGAGTTCGTTGCTGCGTCGGGCCAATCCACGGGGGCGCCCTTCTACTCCGCCATCCGCGCGCGATGATTCGCGTCGTTCAAGTTCCTCAACAGAGCAGTGGACACCCACCAGCAGGACGTTGGCATGAGCGGCTTGCAAAACATCAAGGACCTCATCGCACCAGTCAGCGTCCTGTATGAAGTGGTCAATGATCAAGTGGGTGCCTAGGCGCAGGTGTTCGCCCCAGCTTCGGTGAAGCCCCGTCAATAGCTGCCGTGTGTGTGGGCTCAGGGCCAGTCGCACCCGAGGATGCTCATCAGTAGCAACGTCGCCGACGTATTCCCACGCCGCTCGACCATCGTGGGGTTCGCGGGATGCCAAGGTGCTGGTGTCGCGACCTTGCAATTGCACAAAGCTGATCGGATAAAGCGAATCCGCAATCATCAAGACGATGTCGTCGAAGGCAACTCGATAGAAAGCACTTGATTGATCGCCGCCCGAATCACTGACTAGATGTTCCTGCAGTGCCTTGCACAATGTTGATTTACCCGACGAGCTGGGGCCGTTGACCAGAATCGCAATAGGCGCTTGCCGACTCTCGTTGTGCGAATCCTGGGTCATCACATTCCTGTCGGTTGGCATCGCCATCGGTCCGCCACTGCCTGGTGGTCTTTCATAGGCTAGTCCAGTTGTAGTCGTTAATGATGAGCGTGCGCACGTCTGAGATCCCAACGCTGCGGCCTCGTTGCCCTGCATAACCCCATGTGGTCAGCCATACTGACGGTGCTCGCTTGTGGCCTTTGCGCCCACTAACGACTTCGCCGGAGGCTTACGCATGACCGCAACTGTTAACACGCACACCTCACGTCAACGCGACATCATTCGCCAACTCTCCGTGCTGGTCAGCGTGGTCATCGCTGTTGTGGTGTCGTTCCTAGGTTCTGGCGCTGTTGTTGGCACGCCGGTGAGTGAAGTGGCCAACGGCGTGCTCGATAGTGATGCCACGCTGGTAGCTCCAGGTGGTGCCGCCTTCATTATTTGGGGTGTTATCTACACCGGCCTCCTTCTCTTGGGCATCAATCAACTCATGCCGTGGCGTGCTCAGGATTCCCGTCAACGTCGCGTCGGTTGGCTGATTGTTGCTTCGGCGCTGTTGAACGCCGCGTGGATCGCCGCCGTTCAGTTGGCCTGGCTCGTGGTCAGCGTGCTGCTCTTGGTAGCCCTGGTGGCGGTGCTTGTTTTGATCATCGCTCGGCTTAACGAACGGCCCGCCACCACGCGTTACGAGCGCGTCGTGATCGACGGAACTCTTGGTTTGTACTTGGGCTGGGCGTGCATCGCGACGGTCGCCAACTCGGCTGCCGCGGGAATTAGCGTGGGAATCGATGCGCTGGGAACTCTCGCAACCTCGCTGGCCGTGGTTGTCCTGGTTGTAGCGGCCGTCGTGGGGATTGTTTTAGCGATTGGTTTGAAGGGCCGCATTGCACCGGCTATTGGCTTGGCATGGGGTTTGGCGTGGGTGGCAGTTGAACGCGCCACCGGAATTCCTGAATCAACAATCGTCGCTATCTTTGCGGCTGTTGCAGCAGTGATCACCTTGGTCGCTGCCATCGTGGTGCACACCCGCAACTAAGTAAACTAAATGCGGTTGCGCTAGCCCTTGATCAACAAGTCCTTCATGGCCTGAGCAACGTCAGGCCCCACCAGCTTGTCGAGCAATCCCCACACCGGGTTTGTCCGTGGCGAGAACATCGCTTCGCGGTTGCGACGGTCACGGGTATCAAGGATTGCGGTTTCCGCAGGCGTCACGATTCCTGCCGGTAGGCCGTTGTTCATCAGGTCTAGCCAGTGATCGACGTAGACATCCACGATGGAACCGAGCTTGCGCAGATCATCGGGTGCCACGATCGCGGCTGCCATCCACGGCGAGCGAATCGACCATTGCAGTGGCCCCAGGGACGGAACTCCCATCACGCCCGGCTGGTTCAAGGCCTCGGCTCGAGCCTGGGTGACAGGCCCATAAACGGCCTCCGAGTAATCCAGGTTTGCCCCAAGGTCAACGCGGGGGATCAAGTCCAAACCGAAGTGGAAAGTGCCATCGGTGTTGGGCGAAATCGCCGAGTCAAGGAACAGGTGCGGTACTGCACTGTCTGATGCGGTGTATGCGTAGACCTGGTGAGTGTCCATGCCGAATGCGTCAACAGCCAGCGCGCTGTACACAACACGGGTTCCATCGGCGCGTGAGAAAACCCGGAACTCACCAATGCGTTGACCCTCGAGCGGACCGCTGGCACCAAACAGCGGCAACACGGCATCGCCCTCAGCGTTGTGCTCTTCGGCTAAACCAAGAGCTCCAACGATCTTGTCCAACGTGGCTAACACCATGGTGCGGCCAGTGCGATCAATCTCTGGCACTTGTGGTGCGTCAGGCATCGGGCATCTTTTCTACGACGGTGTGAGTCAGAGTGAATCCGGTGCCTAACAATGCGTCCACCGCAACCGGCTTGGACGGCGCAAGCAATTCGTTGCGGTATTCCAGTGGCTCCTTGCCCATCTTGGCCCCGAGGGCGTCAAACATGGGCTTCATGGCCGGTGGGACTTCGGGGTGGGTGAGGTTGAAGATACCGAAGTTCTTGTGATCGATGACCCACTTGACAGCGCCCACCACGTCCAGCATGTGCACGCGGTAGAACAGCGCCTGGTCATAGAACGGAACCGATCCGCCCAGGAAGTCGTAGGCGCCCTTGAGCTTGACTTCGATGGGTGGGTCTTCGCCACCACTGATGTCAGCGCAACGGAAAATCGTGACTCGACCCGGTGCTGCGGCCTGGTACGTGCGCTCAGCCTCTTGGAACATCGCCGGGCTGGGGTCAGGATCGGTGGTCAAGGGAGATGACTCATCGATCACATCAAGGTGATTCGCCGCGCCGCCATACACCGAGAGCGAGGACAACATGATGATGTGTGGAGTGCCTGGAACGGAAGCAACCGATTCAGCGGTGTCCACCAACACGTGGCGGTAGGTGCGCTGACGATCTTCGAC
>CAMCVY010000003.1 GCA_945881995.1 Bifidobacterium breve
TAAGCGCATTGAGGTGTTCTTGGTTCCGCTACTGGCAAACCACAATTGCGCAGAACAACCAACGGTTGCCAGAGCGATCAGCGGGTAGATGGTGATCAGTGCGGTCACTCCACCATCAAGATCGATGTTTGATCCCAACGGACGAAGGATCAAGCCCCAACTAGCCACACCAAGCGCGGTGACAATGATGAGTGTGTCAAGCGCTTCGGCTGGGTCTTCGCGGAAACGGCGTCGCCCCAAGAGGAGCAGCGCCCCAGCGCCGAGACACAGGTAACCAGCGATGTGAAAGAGGTTAGGAAAACCGGTGGTGCCGTTGGCGTAAACGGGAGTTGAACCAAAAACCCACAGCAAGGCCGCAATCGAGTGGAAGACCATTCCACCGAACATCAACCACCACGTACCAGGGTGTGATGGCTTGTGGCGAGCGATCCCTGTTGGGATAGCAATCAGCGATGCCAACGTGACGACGGTGGGGAATATGTACGCCACTGGCTTACCCAAGAAGGCCAAGTAGAGGGCCATCGAAACCAGGCCAAAGATCCCTAGATTTCGGGCTCGAAAGCGCAACATCTGGTCTCCTTCCTGGTGAGGGCTGGTAAGGGCTACAGCAGCACAGGGGAGTTATCGGCCAAATGGGGGAAAACCTTGACCCTGAGTTCAGTGGTCCTGGCAGGCCTAGACCAGCCCCCGAACATGGGCAAAGAGGCCAACCCGTGGGCACAGCGCACCTCTGACGGTAGCGTTGTCACATGTGGAAATTCCTGGTCTCTCCCCGAGCCCTTACTCTCCACGCGGTGCTGGTGGTGGTGGCCATCAGTTTCACGGCGCTGGCCATCTGGCAGTGGGATCGAGCCCAATCTCGTGTCGTTGATCCGGGCACCTTGTCTGAAATTTCCATCGACCAGGCCAGCCCGGCGGCAACCGCCACTGTGCCCACGTCGTCCACCGGGCGAGCGGTCAACGCAGTGGGGACCTATGACGGCGAAAAGACGTACGTGATCTTGCAGCCCAGTAAGAGCGGTTCTGTGGAGTGGTCAATGACACCACTGCGTCTTGATGATGGAACCTACATTCCTGTGGTCCATGGACGCATTCTTAATCCCACTCCCGGCGACGATGTGACCTTGGCGGGTGGCCGCGTGGGAGTGACCGGTCGTTTGCAGGCTTCGCAGGATTTGGGATTGGAAATCAACACCAGTGATGTGAAGTTGACCTACCCCAAGGGTGAGGTATTGGGCGGAGTATCAACTCCGGAAATCGCAGGCTTAGTTCCTGGCGCATTGCGACCAGGCTTTATTGTCGCTAGTAACGAGATTCCCGCCGTTGGTGGCGTGGCATACCTGCCGCAATCGGAATTCGTGGTTCCCGAGGGCGGGCTTCGAGTCCAAAACGTGTTGTACACGATTCAGTGGACCCTCTTCACTTTCTTTGCACTGTTTGTCTACATCCGCCTCATGCGTGATGCGTGGTTGCAGTACCAAATCGACAATGACTTGCTAGAGCCAGCCTTTGAGCAGTGGCAGGTGCCTGTCCGGCGGTCACAACAAGTCCTGACCCCACCGGCACAACGCGCACCGCAGCGCGGTCCCAAAGCTCCGCCATCGGGAACACCGATTAGTGCACACCCCGCGCTAGTCCCCGCTCAAAAGACCCCAGGAGAGATGTAGCAGTGGCTGGAGCTCTTAAGCGTTATCGCGTCATGGCGTACATCACAGGTATCAGCTTGATCATCTTGGTTCTAGTGATGATGCCTTTGCGCTATATCGGCGGCAATGCTCAACCCTCTGAATTGTTCTCGCCGTTCCATGGCGCGATGTACATGCTCTACGTGGTCACGGTCTTTGACTTGTTTATGCGAATGAAGTGGGAATTGGTCAAGATGGTGTGGGTCATGCTTGCGGGTTGCATTCCCTTTGTGTCATTCGTCGTCGAGCGCCGGATCACAGCGAAGGCGCGCGAAGCGCTAGCTACCTAAAGCAGGATCAGAGTGATGGCGATGGTGTGACAGATCGCTGCCGCGATAGTGAAGGCGTGAAAGAGTTCGTGAAACCCAAAGACACTGGGAAATAAGTTGGGTCGCTTGGTGGCGTAAACAACCGCTCCAATGGTGTAGAGGACCCCACCGGCCACCAAGAATGCGTTGACAGCAACGGAAGCCCGGGCGGCGAGTGCCGGTGCGATGACCAGCGCAGTCCATCCCATCGCCAGATAAATCGGGACAAACAGGGCACTTGGTGCTCGGTGCCACGTGAGCCGGGTGATGATGCCGGCAGCGGCACCACCCCACACGATGGACAAGACGATGATTGAGGTTGAGCCGGCCAAGACCAATAAACAAAACGGTGTGTACGTGCCTGCAATCAGCACAAAAATCATCGAGTGATCGACGCGTTGGAGCCAGGCCTTCACCGTTGGTCTCCAGTGTCCACGATGGTAGATCGCGCTCATGGTGAACAGGCCCGTCAAGCTCAATGCATAGATGGCCACACCTGTGCGAGCTTTCGCGGTTTCGGCGATGAAGAGCAAGGCCATGCCGGTGAGTACCGCCACGGGGGCACCGATCAAGTGCAACAACCCTCGCCATTTCGGTCGCGGGGCAATCACCGCGGTCGAGGTGTGGGCAGACGAACTCATGGCTCCACCGTAGTCCTACGGGATGCCTGGTGAATGGCCAAACCGTGCGCAGGTCATGGTCGGGTCGTTCTAGGCCCGGTTGAGGAACCGAAAGCCCCCCAGTCGGCGGTAGTCTGGGGGCTCACCGCGGGGTTCAACCAGGAGTTTCCATGGCATTGAGTGATCTGCTGTACGGCGCCTACGAGCGTCGGCTAGCTGCCTCGGTGCGCGGCGATCGCATTCCTCGACATGTCGGCGTGATCTTGGATGGCAACCGTCGTTGGGCCAAGATGCTGGGGGAAAAATCTGATCGCGGCCATCAAGCGGGTGCGGACAAGGTCGCGCAATTTGTGACGTGGTGTGACGAGGCCGGCGTTGAAGTTGTGACGTTGTGGATGTTGTCAACGGACAATCTTGATCGTCCCGAAGCGGAGTTAGCACCGTTGATTCGCATCATTGAGCAGACCGTGACGGACTTAGCCATTACGAACAAGTGGCGCGTTAATCCGGTAGGTGCCTTAGACCTGCTTCCACCACTGACCGCACAGTTGTTAAAGAGTGCTGCTGAGGCCACGTCCACTTTGGACGGATTGATCGTCAATGTTGCCGTCGGATATGGCGGACGACGCGAGATCACCGATGCAGTACGCAGTTTGCTCAGTGAACATGCCACGCGCGGAACATCGATTGAAGAGCTGGCCGAATTGATTGACATCGATCACATTGCCGAGCACCTGTACACGCGTGGGCAGCCAGACCCTGACTTGGTTATCCGCACCTCAGGTGAACAGCGGCTGTCAGGATTCCTGTTATGGCAAAGCGCGCACTCGGAGTTCTATTTCTGTGAGGCGTACTGGCCTGATTTTCGCCGCATCGATTTCCTGCGTGCGTTGCGTGACTTCGGGGCCCGCAGCCGGCGCTTTGGCTCGTGAGCGTTAGCCCTTAAGGCGTCGTCGCAGAGGCCGGTCGTGATGGTTCAACGGATCCACCTGGTGTTGAAGCCGTTGACGGGCGCTTGGGGTTGACCGTGACCTTGATGGAGCCATTGGCGTACTGGGTAATAGAACCACCAGCAAAGACTTGGAAGGCACCACCTTCGGCGCTGGTCTCTACATCGGAAGTGGGTTCCTTAAGTCGAGCTCGAACTTTGGGTGAATACCAGGCCGCATAGACATCGCCATAAACCGCGCGGGCTCCCCCTAGTCGAGACCAAAACACCCATCCATTGTCAAACGTGACGTAGCGCAAACCAGAGTTGTAGTTAGTTCGCGTCTCGCGTCCGCGAGCTGCCCCAAACACCACAAGCCCACCGGCTTGCTCAACTGCGGTCATGAAACGTTGGGGCACGACAACAGCACCAGTTTTGGTCGCGATGATGCTGCCAGTTTGGAACTTCTGTTCCGTTAGATCCGGCACATTCTTGACCGGCTCGGGTTTCGACAGGGCAACGCCTAAGGTTCCTAACTCAGCGCGGTAACTGACATAGGTTTCAAATCCAGGGTTGCGGGCAAGCGGAGCGGCCCACACCACCGCTGCCAGCACAGCCACGGCGGACGCAGTTAGCGTGGCAATGACCCATGCTGGACGGCGTTGACGTTGACGATGTCGAGGTTGTTGTTCGACCGCTAACTCATCGTCTATAGCGGGGTCAAGAGCGCTGGCGCGCTGTGCTCGTCGTTCGAGCAGGGCTTGTAGCCCGATGGCCCCAGAAAGCATGAACAAGGGAATGGCCGGTAGCCCGTACCGGTAGTCAAACATCACGGTTAAACATGGGACTGCAAGAACGGCGATGCCCACTAAGGCGATGAACGGACCATCCCATCGGCGCCGACCGCGGTCAATCCAACCCGCGAGCAGTCCTAGAACTAATCCGGCAAGCAGGATCGGCCCTTGGGTGTAGACCACCCCTTGATAGGACTTCAAAAAGAGCGCGGGTCCGGCTTCAATGTTGGGTTTAATCGGATTGCCAGCAAGGTCATTGCGGGCAACCGCACTGCTGGCGACGGGATCGGCGTAAGTAGTGGGGAACTGCCACGCACCGAGGGGAGAGTCCACTCGAGTGGTGTATTTGCCCGGAGCGAAGTAGTGCCCAAAGTCAGTGATTACGTAGCGCGCATAGGTGAGAGGTTGAGCGAGAATGATCTTGCGCGAAAAGCTTGATGCAATTTTGTCTGATTTGTTTCCGTAGGCGCCGAGAGCTTGCACAGGCGAATCGGATGCCCACACATAGAAGTTGGCGTTGGGTCGGGCTGAGGGGACTGAGTTGTCACACAGGGTGGCTTCCGCTTTGGTCAGATTGACGGTCGAACAGTCGGCAAACACAGCGACGCGCCCGTAGAGGAATCGTCCACTGCTGTCACTAGTGCTGAAGGTGCCGAAGTAGGAAGCAAACCAGCTCATGTACCAAACAATGGGTACGAGCATGGCCACGGCAAATCCGATGAGGACTTTCATGCCCAGTTTGCGAATGAGTAAGTAGCCAACAAAAATCGCCGCGATAGGAATGGCAACGGTGCGAGTAAGTGATGCCGCGGCCAAGAACGCTCCAGCCACTGCTGCCCAGCGGGGACTCAGTTCAGCTTTCGTCACGATCAAGACCGCCCCAAAGAGCAGCGAGGCAAACATGGTTTCGCTCAAGATGTTGTGCTCGATCTGGATCAAGTAGCTATCCACGAGCAAGGGTGTGGCCGCAAGTTCGGATAACCATGGTCGTGCAACGCGGCCGATGAAAACGACGTACAAGGCAATCGCCAGCGCCACACCAACGATGTGCTGAACGATGGTGACTGCGTTGAGGTCTCCGACGTAACTCAACAACCGCAAAACAAAGGGATAACCAAAGGGTCGATCGTTTGGCGGCTGGAAGCGCTGGGCGGCCACGACGTAGGCGTAAGAGTCACCGAAGAACATCAATGCGGGCTTGTAAGCAAAAATCGTGATGGCTCGTAACACCACCCCCGCGGTGACCAGGGTGGCCATGATCCAGTGCCGACGCAGGCCCTGGGTTATCGCGGTGATCATGAGATAGATGTCTACGCGGTTGGGGCGGAACTGTCTAGCCGTCGAAGATCCAGCAGGCTTAAGAAGCTGCTGCCTAGGGCTACTTGAATACCCAAGACGGTGACCACGACGGAGCAGGCTCCGAGTCGAAACGCGGTACTCGTTAATTCGGGATCAGGGGTGGTGCCAGCCGAGACGCTCAGGCTGGCGATCAGGCCGATGATGCCGGCAAGGAAGAGCACAACGCCGACGACCAACCCGCTTTCGAAACTGATCCGGTGTCGGATGCGACTGCGGCTTGGTGGCAGCAGTCGCTCGGTAGCGGCAAATTCGCGCGCGAGGAAAGCGAAGAGCACGGCTTGGAATCCAGCGATCAAGAAGCCACCTGAGGCGATGAGCAGCCCTTCAGCAAATTGGCCCTGCCCAGGAGTCCAGATGCCACTGCCGAGAGCGATCAGCCCAGCGATGCCGAGGGCCATGGCCAGATAGCCGGGGTAAAGGAAGAGCCAGCGGGGGCTGTACAGCAACAGGAAGCGCAAGTGACGCCAGCCATCGCGCCAACTACGCAGGTGGGGCGGGCGGGTACGACCGTCTTTACTCAAAGTCGTGGGAACTTCGACAATGGTTTGTTCAGCCAAGGTGGCTTTGACGACAAATTCGGAGGCAAACTCCATGCCCGTGGTGCGCAGGTCCAAGGCCAGCGCGCTGGTGCGCCTAAAGCCTCGAAGCCCACAGTGGAAGTCGCGGATGGGGGACTTAAAGAACAGGCGCCCGATAAAGGACAAGACGGGGTTGCCGAGGTAGCGGTGCAGGGCAGGCATAGCGCCGGGGGCGATTCCGCCCTTGAACCGGTTGCCCATGACGAGCTCGGCGCCGCCTCGCAGTTCGGTGACGAAGGCGTCAAGGTTGCTGAAGTCGTAGCTGTCGTCGGCATCGCCCATGATGATGTAGGTGCCGCGAGCACCATTGATGCCAGCGATTAGTGCTGCGCCGTAGCCACGGGTGGGCACATCAATGACTCTCGCGCCGGCGGCTCGGGCGAGGTCTTGGGACCCATCCGTGCTTCCGTTGTCGGCAATGACGACTTCGCCGTTGATCCCGGCCGATTCCAGGTAGCTGCGAGCCTTGCGGATGCAGACCTCAACGGTTTCGGCCTCATCAAGGCAGGGCATCAGGATCGACAACTCACAGGGGGAGTCGGTCGCCTCACTAGTGGCGGCGGCAAGGGTGTCGGTGTGATCGACGCTCGAGGTCACAGGATTCCTGTCTGGGTAACTGTGCGGGGAAGCACTAGGGCGTTGGCTCAGGATACGGCACCGCCTAACCTCAGCCGTGCTGCTCGGCGCTCGCCTAGACCAATTTCTTCAGGGCTAGGGACCGTCCCGTTCTCAGACCCCGAATTCGGGCCGCTCACGCCTATCCTGTGGATAACTTGGCCTCACAGGCCCAATTTTACGTTGGGCAGGCCGAATTTTATGTTGGTCACGGGACTTGCGGCCCCCCAATGTGGCCCCTTGGCAGTGCCATGGGGCAGGGTAGACATCAGTTCTCCAGTGAGAGGACCACATCCCCCAACTCTTCAGCGTTGGGCTCCCCCATGTGGTTTTCGCACCGCCCGTTGATCGCCACTGAGCGTGAGGGCCAGCGCCTAGCGTTCAGCACGAATGGGGCCAGAGACCCGGAGAGAGTTGCGCCTGCGCGAACGGCAGGGGTGCTGGCGAAGGGTTCTATGTGAGTAAGGCTCGACACACATCAACGCTGGTGGCCTTGTCAGCGGTTTTGGTTCTGGGTGGTACGTCAGCTATCGCTGGCACCGTTGCCCGCGAGCCTGCCGCCGCCTCCTCCTCCGTTGTTGCTGTCAGTCAGTCTCGGGCCAATGCGGACGTTCGCGTGAACCGCTCTACTGATCGCCTTTCTCAACTCGCTCGCGCCAAGAAGCTCGCCGCCCAACAGGCTGCTGCTCGCAAGGCAGCCCTCAAGCGTGCAGCCGCTAAGAAGGCGGCCGCCAAGCAAGCTCGCATTACCGCTGCCAAGCGCGCTGCCGCTAAGAAGGCCGCTGCGAAAAAGGCTCGCATCGCTGCCGCCCGCAAGGCTGCCGCCAAGCGATCCTCGCGATCGTATGTTCGATCGGGTTCTTATCCCACAAGTTCGCCCGCAAAGCGTTACGCAGCATCGTTAGTCACAGGTGCCCAGTGGCCGTGCTTGTGGCTGCTGTGGGAGCGCGAGTCAGGCTGGTCGCCACGCTCACGCTCGGGACCGTACTTTGGTATCGCTCAGCTGCGTGGCGAAACCTCAACTGATTTCGAAGTCCAGGTTGACCATGGATTGCGATACATCAAGCACCGCTATGGCACCCCCTGTAACGCGTGGGCGCACTCGCAACGCACTGGCTGGTACTAAAAAGTAGTTGGCTAGGCCTTCGGGCCTTTACCGATCTGCAAGGTCGGCCCCGTGGTGTCCTGGAAGAAGTCATTGCCCTTGTCGTCCACGACGACGAACGCTGGGAAGTCCACGACTTCAATGCACCACACGGCTTCCATTCCCAGCTCGGCGTAGTCCAAGACTTCGACCTTCTTAATGCAGTCCTGGGCTAGGCGAGCGGCGGGTCCTCCGATGGATCCGAGGTAGAAGCCACCGTTGGCGGCACACGCATTCGTGACCGCATCCGAGCGGTTTCCCTTGGCGAGCATCACCATGGAGCCGCCAGCCTTTTGGAACTGATCAACGTAGGCGTCCATGCGACCAGCAGTAGTGGGACCAAACGAGCCCGAGGTGTAACCCTCGGGTGTCTTGGCTGGTCCGGCGTAATAGACCGCGTGATCCTTCAGGTAGTCGGGCATCGGTTCGCCAGCATCGAGCTTTTCCTTGATTTTCGCGTGGGCGATATCGCGCGCAACCACCAAAGTTCCGCTCAGGGACAAGCGCGTTTTGACCGGGTACTGCGACAACGTGGCCTTGATCCGGTCCATGGGTTGGTTCAGGTCGATCTTGACCACGTCGTCGTCGAGGTGCTCGTCGGTGACGTCGGGAAGAAAGTGTGCGGGTTCGCGTTCGAGTTCTTCGAGGAAGACACCTTCTGGGGTAATGCGACCGAGAACTTGGCGGTCGGCCGAACACGAGACGGCGATAGCGACCGGGCATGAGGCACCGTGGCGCGGAAGTCGAATCACGCGCACGTCGTGGCAGAAGTACTTGCCACCAAACTGCGCACCAATGCCCAACTCGCGAGTGAGTTGCAGGACTTCTTCTTCCATCTCCAGGTCGCGGAAGCCGTGACCTGACATCGACCCTTGGGTGGGCAACGTGTCGAGATAGCGCGCACTGGCGTACTTGGCCGTCTTGAGCGCATGCTCGGCGCTAGTTCCGCCAATGACAATGGCCAAGTGGTACGGCGGGCACGCAGCGGTACCGAGGCTGCGCAGTTTTTCGTCGAGGAACTTCTTCATCGATGCGGGGTTGAGGACCGCTTTGGTTTCTTGGTACAGGAACGACTTGTTGGCTGATCCGCCACCTTTGGCCATGAACAGGAAGTCGTAGTTGAGTTCGTGGCCCGCATGGGTATCGGCGTACAGCTCGATTTGGGCCGGCAGGTTTGAGCCGGTGTTCTTTTCCTCCCACATGGACAGCGGAGCTAGCTGGGAGTAACGCAGATTGAGTTGTTCGTAGGCATCAAAAATGCCGCGCGCGATGGCTGATTCGTCTTCGCCCTCAGTCAGGACGTGTTGACCGCGCTTGCCCATGACGATCGCGGTGCCGGTGTCTTGGCACATCGGCAGGATGCCGCCAGCGGCGATGTTGGCGTTTTTGAGCAAGTCCAAGGCCACAAAGCGGTCATTGGGAGAGGCTTCGGGGTCATCGAGGATGTCGCGCAGTTGCTGAAGGTGACCGGGGCGCAGCAAGTGTGCGATGTCGCGCATGGCCTCAAAGGTCAGTAAGCGCAAAGCCTCGGGTTGAACCTGCAGGAACGTGCGTCCAGCAGCTTCGATGACTTCCACACCCTCGGAGGTAACTAAGCGGTACTTCGTGTCGGCTGGACCAAGGGGAAGCAGGTCGGTGTAATCGAATTCAGCCATGCGTCCTTCTTAGAGAGTGAGTTTTCCAGCAAAGTCAACAGAGGAATACAGCCCGAGCTTGCCGAAGGCGTGCTCGCTGTGAATTTCGCGAATTGTTCCGCTCTTAGAACGCATGACGATGGAGTGGGTCTTGGCGCCGCCGCCGCGGTAGCGCACGCCGCGCAGCAATTCGCCGTCGGTGACGCCAGTTGCGACGAAGAAGACGTTGTCGCTGGTGACCAGGTCGTCGGTAAACAGCACTCGGTCGAGGTCGTGCCCGGCATCGAGGGCCTGGCGACGTTCAGCGTCATCGCGGGGCCAGAGCTTGGTCTGGAGGACGCCACCGGTGCACTTAATCGCGCAGGCCGTGATGATGCCTTCTGGTGTTCCGCCGATGCCGAGCATCAGGTCCACGCCAGTTCCTTCACGCACCGCCATGATCGCGCCGGCGACGTCACCGTCGGTGATGAACTTGATGCGTGCACCGGTCTCGCGGATCCTTTGCACCATATCGGAATGGCGTGGGCGGTCCAGGATGCACACGGTCACGTCTTCGGGCTTTTCACCCTTCGCCTTGGCAACAGCACGCACGTTGTCTTCAACAGGCGCATCAATGTCGACATAAGGCGCAGCTTCGGGACCGGTAGCCAACTTGTTCATGTAGAACACAGCAGAGGGGTCATACATGGTTCCGCGCTCGGCGACCGCCAAAACCGACAACGCATTGGGCATGCCCTTGGCCGTCAGCGTGGTGCCATCGATGGGGTCAACGGCGACGTCAACTTCGGGTCCTTCACCGGTACCTACGCGCTCCCCGTTGAACAACATGGGGGCTTCGTCTTTTTCACCTTCGCCAATGACGACGATGCCGTTCATGGCAACCGATGAGACCAGCAGGCGCATCGCGCTGACTGCGGCGCCGTCAGCACCGTTCTTGTCGCCTCGGCCTACCCATCGTCCGCCTGCCATGGCGGCTGCCTCGGTGACTCGAACCAAGTCAAGGGCAAGGTTGCGGTCGGGCCGCTCGATAATGGTGGCTTCCTGGCTCATGCACATCCCCTGGCAACGGTGGTGAGGTCTACGGGCCCACTCTATCGGGGAGCAGATGACCCCCCGTGGGTCTAGGGGCTCGGGTTGTCCGCGACTATTGGACTATGGCTGGACGTCGCGGATTTGAGTCGGTGCGAGACATGGTGCTCTCGCTGGGTGTGGTTTTAGCCTTCGTGGCGATGCTGCTCTTGGTGACCTTTCGCCAAAGTGAAGATCCGGTCAAGGTCGTGGACTCAACGGCCGTCCGACAAGGTGTGGCGACCAGTGCGCCGTACAAGGCGGTCCTTCCCAAGGACGTTAAGGGGTGGCGCGTCACCAGCGCTCGAGTCGCGCTGCCAGGGGATAACCCCTTCGGGTGGAGCATTGGTTTTTACACCGACAAAGACACCTATGTCGGTATTGGCCAAAGCAACCGAGATGCCTCACGTTACTTGCGTGAGGAAAAAGCTGATGGCGATGAAGTGGGCAAGACCAACGTTGGCGGCGTGGAGTGGACCAAGTTACAGCGTGAAGATCAATCGCGACGCTGGTTGGCGAACACGCGCAACGGCGTCACCACATTGATCGCCGGTACGGGCGAATTTGCCGAGTTAGAAAAGTTGGCGAACTCGTTGGAGCTGGCTAAGACCTCAGGCTGACGCGTCGTCGCCCTTGACGGCGTCTAGTCGCTCTTGTGCACCATCGAGCCAGCCTTGACACACGGCCGCTAAGTGCTCCCCGCGCTCCCACAGGCTCAAGGATTCCTCCAAGGTCGAGTCACCAGCTTCGAGTTTGGCCACAATGTCCACCAATTCATCGCGGGCCTCCTCGTAGGAGGGACGATCGGTGAATTTCGGTGCTGCTTTTTCACTCATGCTGGGTCCTTGGCTGTTATCTGGTTGACGGTGGCACTGAAACTACCTGATGCGACGCGAACTTGAACGATGTCTTCTGGATTGAGCTGGTCGGAATCGCGGATGATGTGATGGTCTGGGCCTTGAACGATGGCGTATCCGCGTTCGAGAGTGAAGCCTGGTGACAGTGCGCGAACAATGTCACGAGTATGTGCGAGCTGTGTTGTTGCGTGCAAAACCACGTTAGTGATGTGAACACGAATGCGCCGCCGGTTATTCAGCAAGTCCTCGCGCCGCGCAATCAAGAATCCATCGGGGGTGGCGAGCACCGGTCGCGCACGCAGTTGGGTCAACGAGGCGCTCTCACGAGTGATGAGTTGGCCGATGGTGCGACGCACAGACTGGCGCGCGTTGTTAAGGGCGTTGAGTTCCTGCTGAAAGTCGGGTACCAGCTTGCTGGCCGCATCGGTGGGTGTCGAAGCACGAACATCGGCAACGTAATCCAGCAAAGGCGAATCCGGTTCGTGTCCAATAGCTGACACCACGGGGATAGTGCAGGCAGCGACCGCTCGAATCAAAGTTTCGTCAGAAAACGCCAAGAGGTCTTCGACCGACCCTCCGCCACGGGCGATGACGATGACGTCCACGGTGGGGTCTGCTTGGAGTTGTTCAAGTGCTTTGAGGATTTCTGGCACGGTTGTCGGACCCTGTACAGAGGTGTTCTTGACAGTGAACTTCACCCCCGGCCAACGCTTTTTAGTGTTTTCTAAGACGTCTCGCTCAGCTGCACTTGCCTTCCCAGTAATCAAGCCAATGTTGCGTGGCAAGAAAGGCAACGCGATTTTGCGGTCCGCATCGAACAATCCTTCCGCCGCAAACATCTTGCGCAGCGTTTCGATGCGGGCAAGGAGTTCACCCAATCCCACGGGCCGGATGTCACTGATCTCTAGCGAGAAGGAACCACGGTTGGGGTAGAAGTTGGGTTTGCCATTGACGACGACTCGATCACCATCTGCGATGTCTGGCATCAACGTCTTGATCAAGTTCGATGGGCAGGTAATAGAGAGCGAATAGTCCTCGTTGATGTCGCGCAGTGTCATGAACGTCTTTTGGTATCCCGAGCGAATCGTGACTTGTGTGATTTGGCCTTCTACCCAGACGTGGCCCAACTTTTCGATCCAATTCTTGATCTCGTGGCTGACCTGGCTAACAGCCATCGGGGTCTCGACGGAATTGGATGCGGGCACTCGCCGATCGTACGCGGTTCGGGTGACGCAGTAGGGCGGATTGGACCCCTGCCACCTACGATGGGGGCATGAGTTCTTCGCGTCAGGTCCTGCTCGCTGCCCCTCGTGGATATTGCGCCGGAGTGGACCGTGCAGTGCAAACAGTCGAAGAGGCCCTTGAACTCAATGGTGCTCCGGTCTATGTCCGCAAAGAGATCGTTCACAACCAGCATGTGGTGCGCACACTCGAGGAACGCGGAGCGATTTTTGTCGACGAAACCGACGAAGTTCCCGAAGGCGCCTTGGTTATTTTCTCGGCTCACGGGGTGGCACCGATTGTTCACGAAGAAGCAGCAGCTCGAAACCTGCGGACCATTGACGCGACCTGCCCGCTGGTGACCAAGGTTCACAACGAAGCTCGGCGCTTTGCCGAAGACGGTTTTGACATCTTGCTCATCGGCCACGATGGGCATGAAGAAGTCGTCGGCACCACCGGTGAGGCACCGGATCGGATCACCTTGGTTGGGGGACCTGGGGAGGCCAGTGAAATCGTGGTGGCTAACCCCGAAAAGATTGCTTGGCTGTCGCAAACCACCCTGTCAGTGGACGAGACGATGGAAACAGTCGAGAAGCTGCGCGAGCGCTTCCCGCTGCTGGTCGATCCGCCGAGCGATGACATTTGTTATGCGACACAAAACCGTCAGTCCTCGGTCAAGCTCATCGCTGAACAAAGCGATGTCGTGATCGTGGTGGGATCAGGCAATTCCTCCAACTCGGTGCGCCTGGTGGAGGTCGCTCTTGATGCCGGTGCCGGTGCGGCTTACCGCGTGGATCACGCCGCCGAGATTCAAGAGGTATGGGTCGAAGGCGCCACCACTATCGGCGTAACCAGCGGTGCCTCGGTCCCCGAGATCTTGGTTGATGGGGTGTTGGAGTGGTTGGCCGCTCGTGACTTCAAGGATGTTAAGGAAGTCAGTGCCGCCGAAGAGAAGTTGGTCTTTGCCTTGCCGCAAGAACTTCGCCGCGACCTCAAGGCCGCGGGCAAAAACACCTAAGCCTTAGCGGCCGGTTCGACCGCGCACCACGATGACGATAAAACACACAATCGTGGTGAAGAACAACCAGGGTGCTCCCACTGCCAAGAACGTGCCCAAGGTGGCAAAAGAGTTCAGGATCACCCCACCGGACTTACCGTTAATGGGGCCGCTGGCGAGCACAATCGCTGCCGAATAAATCAGCGGCGGAGCAACAACGGCTGCCAAGAGATTGCGGCGTTGAATCTTGACTGCCGCATAAATCGAAACGATGGCAAAAACTACATTGGGCAATCCGCCGATGCCGCTGGAAATCCAGGTGCTGAGCAACATCACGAAGGCGGTGGGTCCTAGGCAGATGATGATCATGCCGGGGATGGTCAATCCGGGAGAGCGCGTTGCTTTGCTGGGCTTGCGCTTGCTAGTGGATGAGCTCATAGTCCGGGGAGACAATTCTGGCGGCAATTCTGGCGGCAAACTCGTGGACACATCCCAAACCGTAGTGCCCGGACCGCCTCAAAACCCGAAGGTGAGCCTGCGCCACGGCGCGAAATTGCTCACAGGGCGTCAGATTCACCAGCATCTTGGGTCTGGAGTTGAACGTTGTTCCATTCAATCCAGTCCAGTAGTCCAGCGAAGGCGTCGGCGCTGATTTGAACGTCGACTTCATCGATTTGGCACCGCATCGTGGTGTCGTCGAATTGAAAGGCAAAGGTGCGAATCTTGATGGACTCGTCCTTGGCCCAAAAAAATCGCGCCACCCCTGACGGCTTTTGGTAATACGCAATGATGATGCGCTGGTCGGTAAAGAACAGCACGCCATCCAAGTTGGTTTCCACCTGTGCTGTGCATCCCCACAGGAATGTTTCGTCGGTATAGAGCCGAAGACGCGCATGATTGAACGGAATACGTGAATCACCGCGCACCATCGTGTCGCCCTGCTCAACCGTGGGGAAGATAAAGAACAGTGGATTCATGGCAAGACCTTTAAGCGCCGGTTGATGAGGCCGGCGGCTCAAGGGCGGGAGCTTCATCGACCAGGCGGATGCTCAATTCTTCCTGTGCGCCTTCGACGAGTTCGGCTTTGCTGAGCTGGTTGACTGAGGATTCGACCATTTTCGGCTGATCCAAGGGCTCACCAACGATTTCTAGATCATTGAGCTTGCGAGCAGAGACCAAAACCCGACTTTCCAAAGAGCTCACGGTGTTATTGAAGTTCTTGGTTACCGATTCGATGGATTTACCCAGTGTGGAGATATGGCCGCCGAGCTTGCCGAGTCGGTCGTAGAGCTCCTTGCCCAAGTCGAGGACCTGTTGTGCATTTTGGGACAGCTTTTCCTGCTGCCATGCATACGCAATGGTTTTGAGCATCGAGATCAAGGTGGTGGGGGTGGCGATGATGACGTTCTTGCTCATCGCAAATTCAAGGAGATCGCGATCGCGCTCAAGTGCCGGAGCCAAAAATGATTCGCCGGGAACAAAGAGTACAACGAACTCAGGTGCTGGGGTGAATTGTTTCCAGTAGGCCGTTGCGGAGAGACTCTTGACGTGATCGCGAAGGTGCCGAGCGTGCGCCTGCAAGCGATCTTCAATGAATGCGGGGTCCACACTTTCGTAGGCATCCAGGAACGCTGCCAATGTGACTTTGGAATCGACCACGACGTTGCGCTCGCCAGCAATGCGGACCACCATGTCCGGGCGCTGGCTGTCGCCATCAGCGTTGACAACGCTTTCTTGTTCGTAAAAGTCGCAACGATCGGTCATGCCGGATAGTTCAACGATGCGACGCAACTGCATTTCGCCCCACCGACCGCGCGCTTGTGGTGCACGCAGGGCTTGAACCAGTGATGCAGTCTCTTTCTTCAAACTCTCGTTATTGGTCTGGACCGCGCCGACCTGTTCACGCAATTCGGCGTACGCCTTGCCGCGTTCGACTTCCAAATCACGCAGTTGCTTGTCTACTTGTTCCAGGCTGGCCTTGATCGGAGTCATTAAGTTCTCGACGGCCTTTTGCTGCTTTTCCAATTCGGAGTTGTTCGTTTGTTCGGTGCGCTTGAGGCGTTCCTCGGCCACGGTGAGAAACGATTCAGTGTTGGCCTTGAGTGCATCGGCGGCTAGAGCTTCAAATTGCGTCTTGAGGCGCTCGAGGTTTTGCTGTTCATCGGTAGCGCGTTGGGCAGCCAGGTTGCGCTCTGCGTCGAGTGTGGCCTTCGCGGTTGCCGCATCGCTGTTTGCTTGAGACAAGGCCGAAGCGTTGCTGCCCTTGCCGAGCAGATAACCCAACGCCAGTCCAACCAGGACACCCACAACGGCCAAAATCACTACGACGAATGCGCTCATTTGTCCATCGTGTCAGATGTGACTGACACGGCGCAGGCTCGCCTGAGAATGGCGTAGATGCGCCACCTAGACTGATGCGCGTGACCCTTCAAATCGGCATAGTCGGCCTGCCCAACGTGGGCAAATCCACCCTCTTTAATGCGTTGACGAAAAACGATGTGTTGGCGGCTAATTACCCCTTTGCCACCATCGAGCCCAACGTCGGTGTGGTCGCCGTGCCGGATGAGCGCCTGGGCGCTTTGGCAGGGATTTTTAGTTCTGAGCGCGAACTCCCCGCATCCGTGGAATTTGTGGACATTGCTGGCATCGTCAAGGGCGCCAGCGAAGGTGCAGGTCTGGGCAACAAGTTCTTGGCCAACATTCGTGAAGCTGATGCGATCTGCCAAGTCATTCGCGTTTTCACTGACCCAGACGTGGTGCACGTGGATGGTCGCGTCTCTCCATCTGATGACATCGAGACGATTAACACTGAATTGATCCTGGCCGACTTGCAAAGTATTGAAAAGGCGATCCCGCGTTTGCAAAAAGAAGCGCGCGTGAATAAGGACCGCGTCGAGGCACTGGAAGTCATTGAAAAGGCCAAGGCTTCGCTGGACTCAGGTGTCACTGTTTTCGCTTCCGGTCTTGACCCGGAACCGCTCAAAGAATTGTTCCTGTTGACATCCAAGCCCTTCCTGTACGTGTTCAACATGGATGACACCGAACTGGCCAACGATGGCCTCAAAGAAGAGCTGCGTGCATTGGTGGCGCCAGGGGAAGCGATCTTCTTGGACGCCAAGATCGAGTCTGAGTTAGTAGAACTTGATGCAGCGGAGGCCTTGGAGCTTTTGCAGTCCATTGGACAAGAGGAATCTGGCCTTGATCAACTCGCGCGCATTGGCTTTAACACCCTGGGCCTACAGACGTACCTGACGGCTGGACCTAAAGAAGCCCGCGCCTGGACCATTCCGGTGGGTGCAACGGCTCCGCAAGCCGCTGGTGTGATTCACACCGACTTTGAGCGCGGCTTCATCAAGGCCGAGATCGTGTCCTTCGCTGATTTAGTCGAAGCCGGTTCTATGGCTGAAGCAAAATCGCGCGGCAAGGTGCGCATGGAAGGCAAGGAATACATCATGGCCGACGGCGACGTCGTTGAGTTCCGCTTTAACGTCTAATTTCGCTGGCCTCGCAGTTGCTCTAGCTAGCTTGCTGGCGTTTGCCCTTGAGTCGTAACCATTACAAAAGGTAGGGCCGTAGCGGTGTGCGACGAATTACCAGAGCAGCGGCGAACGGAACCACAACGGCCAGCATGAAAATCGCCATACCTGGCGAGAGTCCTGAAACTCGAGCAGCCGAGATAACTAACGAATGCGTAAGAATCACCATGAGTCCGCATTCGGACAGGGCCATGGCGATTGCCAGGCTGCGATTCGAGAAATGTTCGGTTAACCATGTGCAGGTCAATAGGAGCCCGGCTGAGGTGGCGCAGACCAACCCCACACCCAATAAGGGGCGTCCGAGCGATCCGCCCTTCATGCTCACTTGGCCGCCGACCTGGAGCAAAGTAAGGGTCAGCGAAAGGCCAAGCACGACCAGTCCCACCAGATGGGGCCGTCGGATTCGCGGATGTATTCGGCGGAACCACAGCCCCACACACATGATGAAAACTGCGGGGATGGCCAGTCCGATTGCCAGTGGCCATGGCGTGAGCGATTGTGGCGCGACTGCCATCACTGACAAGCCTATGGCCCCGACGGCTAGGGGTAGTCCGTGGTGCACGTTCCATGTTGCCCTCATGATGACGGTCGCGGCGAACAAGCACGTGACGAACCAGAAGGGTCCGTACGGCCCGCCGATGTTAGTACCGCCAAGCAATAGATCACGGACAGACTCAGAGGGTTGCTTGTCCTTGGCCGACAAAAATACGGCCCAAGTAGCCGAGACGATCACCAACCAGATGATGTAAGGCACAAGAAGTGTGCGTGCCCGACGGCTAACCTCATCGCGCAGATTCCGCTGCGATCGCCACAGGTATCCACTGAGAAAGAAGAACAACGGGACATGCCAAGAGTAGACCCAGTATCCCGTCGCGCTTCCTCCGAACGCATGAAGTGCGATGACTGCTAATACACCTATGACTCGTGCTAAGTCGATCCCGCCGAGTCGATCCTGAGTTGCTGATGCGCGGGGAACTGAGGGGGTTGTGGCGCTTTCTGGGGTGAAAGGCCGTTCGGTCACATGCTAAACATAGTGGAGAAATCAAAGGCGCCCAAGAACTCAATCTTGGCCGTCCCCATGGTCCGCACCTGGTGTAACCGGATGAGGACCTGAGAAAGTCCCAAGCCATACTTTGATCATGTCTGATTCACGGCCCGTAACTGTTGTCGCCGGTGCGGCCATCTTTGATGACCGTGGCTGGTTGCTCAGCGCTCGCCGCACATTGCCGTTGCACGTGGCGGGCAAGTGGGAGTTCCCTGGTGGCAAGGTCGAGGAAGGCGAAACCGATCTTCAAGGTTTGCATCGCGAGATCATGGAAGAGCTCGGCGTGGAGATCACAGTCGGGGAACAAGTCGGTGCCGATTGGCAGCTAGGTCCGAACTTTGTTTTGCGCCTATGGAAGGCACAGATCATCAGCGGCGAGCCCCAGCCTTTGGAAGACCACGACATCTTGCAATGGCTCGAACCAGGACACTGGTTTGATGTTGACTGGTTGCCCGCGGACCTTCCGATCGTTCAAGCCCTCGTGGATCAGTTGGCAGCTCAGTAGCAAGCAAAAAGGCCCGACTGCCGAAGCAGCCGAGCCCTTTCGTCAAGATAGTGAACTAGATCTTGCCGGTTTCGCGTGGCTTGCGACGCAAGATCTTGCCGATGAAGACGACGGGGTCGTACTTGGTGTCCACCACGCGCTCCTTCATCGGGATGATCGCGTTGTCGGTGATCTTGATGTGCTCGGGGCACACGTCGGTGCAGCACTTGGTGATGTTGCACATACCCAGACCTTGCTCGGCTTTAGCAAAAGACTTGCGGTCCGTGCGCGCGTCCAAGGGGTGCATGTCCAGCTCGGCGGCACGAATGAAGAAACGAGGACCTGCGAAGGATTCCTTGTTTTCTTCATGGTCGCGCACCACGTGGCAGGTGTCTTGGCACAAGAAGCACTCGATGCACTTGCGGAACTCTTGCGAGCGCTCCACGTCGATTTGCTGCATGCGGTAGTCGCCAGCCTTGATGTCTGTGGGGGGAGCAAACGCTGGGATCTGACGAGCCTTGGTGTAGTTGAACGACACATTGGTCACCAGGTCGCGAATCACGGGGAAGGCGCGCATCGGGGTAACGGTGATGGTCTCGTTCTCATCAAAGGTGCTCATGCGCGTCATGCACAGCAAACGCGGCTTGCCGTTGACCTCAGCTGAACACGAACCACACTTACCGGCCTTGCAGTTCCAGCGCACCGCCAAGTCGGGGGTTTGCGTTGCCTGCAAGCGGTGAATGATGTCGAGGACGACTTCACCTTCGTTGACGTCGACTTCGTAGTTTTCCAGGCCGCCTTGCTCGCCATCGCCGCGGTAAACGCGGAACTTCGCCTTATAACCCATCAGTTCTTCTCCTCTGGCAGCGCAGTCAACTCTTCTTCGGTCATGTACTTCTTCAACTCAGCGCGGTCAAACAACGACAGCAACTCGGTGGGGATCGTGGGTACTGGCTGTTGGGTGACCTCAACGGCAGTTCCATCGCTCTTGCAGATCAAGTTGACCTGACGCCACTTCGGATCCATCGTGGGGAAGTCATCGCGCGTGTGACCACCGCGAGACTCTTCACGAATCAACGCCGCCTTGGCAACAGACTCCGAGATCAACAGCAAGTTGGTCAGGTCCAGTGCCAAGTGCCAACCGGGGTTGAACACTCGATCGCCGGCAACGCTGACGTTCTTGGCGCGAGCCTTGAGTGCATCGAGCTTGACGATGGCGTCCTTGACTTCATCGGCGTTGCGGATGATTCCCACCAAGTCACCCATGACCGTTTGCAGGTCGTGGTGAATCGTGTAGGGGTTTTCGCCATCGGTTGCATTCAGCGGAGCAAGGGCAGCGTCAACGGCTGCTTGCAAGTCGGCTTCGTCAATGGCAACAGCTGCACCACCGCGCGAGTCCAGGTACTCGGCAGCACCCAAGCCAGCACGACGACCAAAGACCAACAGGTCAGACAGTGAGTTACCACCTAGACGGTTGGAGCCGTGCATTCCGCCACCGACTTCACCGGCGGCAAACAAGCCCTTGACGTATGGGGAAGCGCAGGTGTCAGGAATGGTTTCGACGCCACCCATCACGTAGTGACAGGTCGGTCCGACTTCCATCGCTTCCTTGGTGATGTCGACGTCGGCCAGCTCTTTGAACTGGTGGTACATCGACGGCAGGCGCTTGAGGATCTGCTCGGCCGGAAGGCGCGAAGCAATGTCCAGGTACACGCCACCGTTAGGAGTGCCACGACCGGCCTTGACCTCAGAGTTAATCGCGCGGGCGACTTCGTCACGAGGCAACAACTCTGGAGGACGACGGTTGTTGTCGGCGTCGGTGTACCAGCGGTCGGCCTCTTCTTCGGTTTCCGCGTACTGCTTGCGGAACACGTCGGGGACGTAATCGAACATGAAGCGCTTGCCTTCAGAGTTCTTCAACACACCACCGTCACCGCGAACGGACTCGGTCACCAAGATGCCCTTGACCGACGGAGGCCAGACCATGCCGGTGGGGTGGAACTGCAAGAACTCCATGTTGACCAAGGAACCGCCAGCGCGCATCGCGAGAGCATGACCATCGCCGGTGTATTCCCACGAGTTCGACGTGACGCGGTACGCCTTGCCGATACCGCCGGTGGCCAAGACGATGGCTGCGGTGTCAAAGGCGATGAAGTCGCCGGTCTCACGGAAGTAACCCATGCAACCGGTGACTGCGCCGTCCTTGGTGAAAATCTCTTGGACCGAGCACTCAGCGAAGACCTTGATGAACTTCTCGCCATCGCCGAACTCGCGCTCGTCGTCTTGCTGCAAGGAGATGATCTTTTGCTGCATTGTGCGGATCAATTCCAGGCCGGTGCGGTCTCCTACGTGCGCGAGGCGGGGGTACTCGTGCCCACCGAAGTTGCGCTGGCTGATCTTGCCGTCCTTGGTACGGTCAAACAGCGCTCCATAGGTCTCCAATTCCCACACTCGATCGGGGGATTCCTTGGCGTGCAATTCGGCCATGCGGTAGTTGTTTAAGAACTTGCCACCGCGCATGGTGTCGACGAAGTGGACTTGCCAGTTGTCTTTGCTGTTGACGTTACCCATGGCAGCGGCAGCGCCGCCTTCAGCCATAACGGTGTGTGCCTTACCCAGCAATGACTTGGTGACGATGGCAACTGACTTGCCCATCATGCGAGCTTCAATGGCGGCACGCAGTCCGGCACCACCAGCACCCATCACCACTACGTCAAATGAATGGCGTTCAATCTGTGTCATAGAAGTGTCAATTCCTCAGTGTGTGGTGGTTAGAAGGTGTTGAAGTCGGTGATCCAGCCAGCGGCAACAGCCATGACGTAGAAGTCAGCGACAACCAAAGAAGCCAAGGTGGTCCAGGCCAGTTCCTGATGCTTACCGTTGAGCTTGGAAACAAAAGTCCAACCCTTGTAACGCAACGGGTGCTTGGAGAAGTTGGTCAAACGACCGCCCATGATGTGGCGGCAGGAGTGGCACGAAGCGGTGTAGGCCCAGAGCAGGATGACGTTGGCGGTCAGGACGATCGAGCCGACGCCGACGCCCCAGCTGCCGTCTTCGCTTTGGAAGGAGTGGAAGGCATCAATGGTGTTGATGATGGAGATCAAGGCGGCGATGTAAAAGAAGTAGCGGTGCGAGTTTTGGCCCAAAAGCGGGAAGCGTGATTCGCCTGAGTACTTCTTGTGGGGCTCGTTGACCGCGCAGGCGGTGGGCGATTGCCAGAACGAGCGGTAGTAGGCCTTGCGGTAGTAGTAGCAGGTGAAGCGGAAGAGGAACAAGAACGGCAAAGTCAATGCGGCGTAAGGAATGAACCACAGGTCCGGCAGGAAGGTTCCCCATTCAGCGGCACCTTCAATGCAACCGTTGGAGATGCAGGGGGAGTAGAACGGTGTGAGGTAGCGGATGGCCTCGTCGCCGCCCTGTGCAGCCCAGTAGTAGTTCTGCTGAAATACGCGAACAGTCGCGTACGTGATCCATGCGGTGATTCCGATGACCGTCAGCAGTGGAGAGATCCAGTACTTGTCGGTTCGCAGGGTGCGAGCAGTAATTCTTGCCCTTCCGGGCGAGAGGGTGCCGCTGGTCATGAATATTCCTCCACGAAAGAGTTGCTAGCCAACATCACATTGGGGTGGGTCAAGCCTGTGTGGTGCGAAATAATGCGCCCCTTAGGATTACAGAGTGACCGGCAGCAGACGCTGTCGCCCCCCTGCCGAAGAATCGAGTGCTGGCCGACGTGCCCAACACCCCCACGACCTTTCGTTATGACCTGCGCAATGTGGCCATCGTGGCCCACGTTGACCACGGAAAGACCACTCTGGTGGACCAGATGTTGCGTCAAGCCGGAGCTTTTACTGCACATGAAGCCTTGACCGATCGTGTGATGGATTCGATGGATCTTGAGAGAGAAAAGGGCATTACCATCCTCGCCAAAAACACGGCAATCCGCTACGTCCCGCCGGCCGGATCTGATGTGATCCCTGCCACGGATGGCGCCACAGCCATGACCATCAACATCGTGGACACCCCAGGTCACGCCGACTTCGGTGGCGAGGTTGAGCGTGGACTGGAAATGGTCGACGGCGTGCTGCTCCTTGTGGATGCCAGCGAAGGCCCACTGCCGCAAACGCGCTTCGTCTTGCGCAAGGCTCTGGCCAAAGGTTTGCCGGTGGTTTTAGTCATCAACAAGGTCGACCGTCCGGACTCGCGAATTAAAGAAGTCGTGGACGAGACCTATGAACTGTTCTTGGACCTTGATGCCACAGCAGAACAGATTGACTTCCCGATTGTGTACTGCTCGGCAAAAGCTGGTCGCGCATCGATGAATCAACCGGACGATGGCGGGATGCCGGACTGTGACGACCTCGGTCCACTGTTCACCGCGCTGACCTCAACGATTCCTGCTCCTACCTTTACTCCCGGCGCTCCGTTGCAAGCCCATGTGACCAACCTGGATGCTTCGCCCTACTTGGGTCGCTTGGCCTTGTGCCGCGTCCACGAAGGCGAAATCAAAAAGGGTCAACAAGTCGCTTGGTGTCGCGCCGACGGAACCGTTGAGCGGGTCAAAATCGTTGAACTGTTGATGACAGAAGCGCTTGATCGTGTTCCTGCTGAATCAGCCGGGCCTGGCGACCTAGTCGCTATCGCTGGAATTTCTGAAATCACCATTGGTGAAACGTTGGCTGATCTGGAAAACCCCGTTCCGCTTCCCGTGATCACCGTGGATGAGCCATCGCTGTCGATGACCATCGGTATCAACACCTCACCTCTTTCTGGTCGCTCGGGAACCAAGCTCACCGCCCGCTTGCTCAAGGCCCGATTGGACTCTGAGTTGGTCGGTAACGTCTCCTTGCGAGTGGAGCAAACTGAGCGCCCGGACACCTGGGAAGTCCAAGGTCGTGGCGAATTGCAGTTGGCGATCCTGGTCGAGCTCATGCGTCGTGAGGGTTTTGAAATGACCGTGGGTAAGCCACAGGTCGTGACGCGCTTGGTTGACGGCAAGATCCACGAGCCGATGGAGCGCTTGACTATTGATGCGCCGGAAGAGCACCTTGGTGTAGTAACACAACTGATGGCCTTGCGTAAGGGCCGCATGGAACAGATGGTCAACCACGGCACTGGTTGGGTGCGCATGGAGTTCCTGGTTCCAGCTCGTGGCTTGATTGGCTTCCGCACCGAGTTCCTCACCGAAACTCGCGGCACCGGATTGCTGCACCACATCTTTGATTCCTATGCACCCTGGGTTGGCGAATTGCGTACCCGTCCCTCGGGCTCCTTGGTCGCCGACCGCACCGGTCCAACCACTGGTTTTGCGCTGGCCAACCTGCAAGAGCGCGGCACGATGTTTGTTGGTCCCGGAACCGAAGTCTACGAAGGCATGATCGTGGGCGAAAACTCGCGCGCAGATGACTTGGACGTTAACCCGACCAAGGAAAAGAAGCTGACCAACATGCGTCAGTCCTCCGGCGACATCTTGGTGCCGCTGATTCCACACCGCCAGCTCTCACTTGAAGAAGCTCTTGAGTTTTGTCGCGAAGACGAGTGCGTCGAAGTTTCACCTGCAACGGTTCGCATCCGCAAGGTGATTTTGGATGCCAATGAGCGTGGTCGTACCCGCGGTAAGGCCAAGAAGCCTCAATAAGGCTTAAGCCAAGGACTTTTTTAGGAAGTCCAGCTGAAGAAGCAGCAGATTTTCGGCTACTTCTTCTTGGGGCGTCATGTGTGTGACGCCGGTGAGGTATTCGACCTGGTGTTCTTTGCCTGCCGCGGTGAGTGCTGCTGATAGTTGCGCGGTGTTCGACACAAAAACGTTGTCATCGGCCACACCGTGGATCAGTAACAGCGGTCGCGACAGTTGCGGCGCCCGAGGCAACAGTGAGTTTGCGTCATAGACATCAGGTTGAGTGCGCGGGTCCCCGAGGTAGCGCTCGGTGTAGTGCGTGTCGTAGAGCCGCCATTCGGTCACCGGTGCACCAGCAACTGCTGCATGAAAAACATCGGGGCGATCGAGCACTGCAAGTGCGGCCAAGTAACCACCAAAGGACCAACCGCGGATACCAACTCGACTTCGATCAAGCTTGCCGGGGAATTTCGCGGTCACGAGTTCGAGTGCGCTGACCTGATCGTCAAGCACTCCGCTTGCGAGGTCGTTCTTAACTGACTTCTCCCACGATGGGCTGCCAGGCATTCCGCGACCATCGGTCACGATGACAACAAAACCTTGGTCGGCCCACCATTGCGCTGTCAGGAAGGCAGAACCTGCGTTGACCACGCGCTGACCGTGCGGGCCGCCGTAGGGATCGAGCAGCACGGGCAAGGCTTGGCTGGGCAATTGCCCCTGCGGGAACAACACGGCGATGCGCAGGTGAGGCTCATCGCTGTCGACCCGATAAACCACGGGAGTGACGCTCGGTACTTCAGCAAAGGACTCAACAGTGTGAATTCCATGAGCACTGGTGACGAAAACATCACTTGCCGTTGCGTCGAGACTGTTGCGAGCGATCACCGAAGTCCCACCGCGCGATGTGCCGGAGTTCCACCCGCCGCCGCTGAGTTGCACCAGGCCATCAGCTTCATTCCATGACCACAGGTCGCAAACCCACGAGTCGCGACTCGGGCAGGCCGTAAAGAACACCGTGTTGGAATCAACACCGGTGATGGCGCGAACATCCCAACCGATCGGCGATACCGGTTCGTCATTGATGAACAGTCGTCGTTGATTGCCTTCGTGGTCGTCACGAACACTGACTAACTGGCCTGATTCGGTGCGCACTGGCGATCCGCTGATCAGTTCCACCCATGCAGGATCGGTGGTTTCACTCAGTGCGCTGGTCGCCCCCTCGCGACCGATTGTGAGGACTTGGTAGCGGCGCTGGTCGCGCGATTGCACGACCAGGAGCTCGCCGTGGGAGTCCGTGATGACGTCAACGAGGTATTCGTAAATCCTGTGGTCCCAGTCGATCTCCGCCTGTGAGCCATCAAGCCCTATTCGGTGCAAAGTCACGGCTGCGTTGGTCGTTCCGGCTGCTGGATAGCGGGTCATCATGGGTGAATCGGGGTCCACGGGGTTCTCGATTGTGAGCTCGGCGACCCCTGACACATCAGTGCGCTGCACCAGCAGGGCTGATCCGTTGTGGGTCCACCACATTCCGCGGGTGCGATCCATTTCTTCACCTGCGATGAAATCGGCGAGGCCCCACGTCACGTGTGGCGACGTTTCAGCCGGGGTGATGCGTACGGCAGAGGTGCTTGCTAATCCGGTGAGGTCGTGAACCCACACCGCGTTGTCGTGAACAAAAGCGATGCGTCGACCTGAGCGATCGATGCGAGGATCAATGACAGGGGAAGGTAGAGCAAGCTCACTGACTTGTGACGACTTCACATCAACCAGGAACGCAACACCGTTAATAGTCACTACTGCTCGTGCACAATCTGCATCGGTGGAATACGTCACGATTCCGCCGGCGACTTCGCGCGCACGCTCGCGTCGAGCACGTTCTTCAGCGGGAATATCCCCATCACTGGAAAAACTCATCGCGGTCGGATCAGCCACGCAAATTTCCTCGCTCGTGGCGACATCGAGAACCCACAGACAGTTGACCGAGTCGGTTCCATTCCGAGAGCGCAGGAATAACACTCGCGAGCCGTTAGCACTAATGGCGAAGGTGCGCGGAGCGCCCAGGCGAAACCCTCTGGTCAGGGCTGATCTGCGTGGGAAGGAATCGGTGCTCACGCCTTGATCCTGCCAGCAGGACGCCAGCAGTGCGCACGCCTACGATGGGTCCATGGCTAAAGGTCGCTTGCTCTTTGTTCACGCCCATCCCGATGACGAAGTCATCGGTAGCGGAATCGCTATGGGTAAGTACGTGCGCGCGGGCCATCAAGTCACTCTGGTCACGTGCACGTTGGGCGAAGAGGGCGAAGTGGTCGTCCCGGAACTAGCCAACCTTGATTCGGCGCACGATGACCAACTCGGCGCCCATCGCCAGGGTGAACTGGCCAAGGCAATGAAGATCCTTGGTATCACTGATCATCGCCAGTTGGGTGAGCCTGGTCGCTATCGCGATAGCGGAATGATGGGCACGGAACAAAACGCCCGCGAAGATAGCTTTTGGCAAGCAGACTTAACCCAAGCAGCGACCGACATGGCGGCCGTTATTCGCGAAGTGCGACCACATGCGCTGGTCACGTACGATGAGTTTGGTGGATATGGTCACCCGGATCACATTCAAGCTCATCGCGCTGCGATGTATGGGGCGGTGTTGGCTGCTGCTCCGTCGTATAAACCTGAACTTGGTGAAGCCTGGGATGTGCCAAAGGTTTATTGGACAGCCTTCCCAGTTTCCAATGTTGAACGCACGCGCAAGGTTTTGGCGGAGCGCGGCATTGACTTCTTCTCCAATGATGAAGCCGAGGGTGGTCGTCCGTGGGCGTGCCCTGACGAATTTGTCACCACGTCAATCACGGACCTCGGTCTTGAACCGACCAAGATCGAAGCACTGTTAGCGCACGAAACACAGATTGCAAAGGACGCCCCGTTCCTGATGATTTCTCAGGTCGTCGGGCCCGAAGGCTTGGGCACCGAGCACTTTCGACTCGTTCGCGGCCAGGTGGGAGCCACGAGCGGTGAGTTCAACCGCGAGGACGATTTCTTGTCCGGGCTTGACCTCTAGAACTGCCAGGGGATCGCACCCCTCGTCCTAACGGCTATTTATTCGCTTCCGGTTAGCCCGAATGGGTGATCGCGCACGCGCCTGATTGAACGGAAACAGGAAACTGCTTTCACACGCGAAAACTGGGCGTTGAGGAGGCATTTATGTGGGTATCCGGGAAGCTCAATAAGCGCACGATTTCGC
>CAMCVY010000004.1 GCA_945881995.1 Bifidobacterium breve
AAGTGGCGCGCCATAACGATGCGCTGAACTTGGTTTGTTCCCTCGTAAATCTGCGTAATTTTGGCATCGCGCATCATGCGCTCAACTGGGTATTCGCGCGAGTAGCCATAGCCACCCAGCAACTGCACCGCATCGGTGGTGATTTCCATGGCCACATCCGAGGCAAAGCACTTGGCAGCCGCACCAAAGAAAGTCAGGTCGCTGTCACCGCGTTCTGACTTCGCCGCTGCGGCATAGGTCATCTGTCGCGCTGCTTCTAGTTTCATCCCCATATCGGCAAGCATGAATTGCAGGCCTTGGAACTCAGCGATGGCCTTGCCAAACTGCTTGCGCTCTTGCAAGTACGCGGCGGCGTAATCCAAGGCTCCCTGCGCGATTCCCACCGCCTGGGCGGCGATCGTGACGCGGGTGTGGTCCAGGGTTTCCAGCGCGAGCTTGAATCCCGTCCCTTCGTCGCCAATGATGCGGTCGGCGGGGATGCGCACGTTGTCGAAATACAACTCGCGGGTGGGAGAGCCCTTAATCCCGAGCTTCTTTTCTAGTTCGCCCACCGAGAACCCAGGGTCAGAAGCCTCAACGACGAACGCGCTGATGCCGTGTGAGCGAGCATCGGGATCCGTCGACGCAAAGACAGTGTAAAACTGCGAAACCCCTGCGTTAGTGATCCAGCGCTTGACTCCGTTCAGCACCCATTCATCACCATCGCGCACCGCACGTGTGCGCATACCCGCTGCATCACTTCCCGACTCTGGCTCGGAGAGGGCATAGGAGAACAAAGCCTCACCCGCAGCCAACGGCGTCAGGTACTTGGCTTGCAAGTCAGGCGAACCAGTCAACATCAACGGCAACGAACCAAGTTTGTTGACAGCTGGAATCAATGAGGAGGAAGCACACACGCGTGCGACTTCCTCAATGACAATTGCCGCGGCAAGCGCATCTGCACCATTGCCGCCAAATTCCTCTGGAACGTGGAGCGCATGCATGTCTGCTGCGGTCAATGCATCGAGGGCCTCTTGTGGGAATCGGGCTTGATCGTCGACCTCGGCGGCAAAGGGGGCGATCTGCTCGTTCGCTAGATCACGAATGGCTTCGCGCAGGGCCTCATGCTCTTCGGATGGCCGATAGAGATCAAAGTCTGCATTCACGGGAGGACTCCTCTAGGTGGACCCAAGCCCCCGCGCTGGTGGGTTCGGGCTAAGTGACTCGTGAGTAACCTATGGTAGGACAGACCCCAGCTGGCGCACTTTGGGCCTTGGCTGGCTTACCCTGAGGGCAATGGCGACGACATCTCTTCCCCCGTCTGGATCCGAACCGGCAGGTTCGCCGGTCTCAGATTCTGCGTGGGCTGGCATGACCCGGGCGCAGCGACGACTGGCTTACCGCGAAACCAGGTTGCCCAAGAATCAGCCCCTCACTCGCCTGCGTGAAGTCGACCTCCTCCGCTTCATCGCTGCAGTCGCAGTGGTGTTGTTCCACTACACCGCACGACTAAATGCCGCCTGGGGACCAGACGTTGAACCCACCACCGTCTTCCCCCAGTTGTCACAGTTCACCCGCTATGGCTTCCTTGGCGTTGAACTGTTCTTCGTCATTTCCGGCTTTGTCATTTTGATGACCGCGTTTGGTCGCAAAGTTGGTGAATTCGCCATTGCACGCTTTACTCGACTTTTTCCGGCCTACATATTCGCCGTCATTTTCACCACAATCATCGTCACCGCATTTAGTCGTCTAGGAAACGATGTCGCGCCGCTACAAGTACTGACCAACATGACGCTACTCCAGGAACCACTAGGAATAGCTAGCGTTGATGGCGTCTACTGGTCGCTACTCATTGAACTGAAGTTCTACTTCCTTGTAGCCTGTCTTGTGGCGTTCGGGATCACCTACCGTCGCGTGGTCTCTTTTATGGGTCTGTGGCTCATTGCGAGTGTGGCGCTCCAAGCAGCAGCAGCTCAAGGACAGCCCGTTGCCTTCCTCGACTTCTTCCTCTTCCCGCGCTGGAGCCAATACTTCATTGCCGGCATGGCCCTGTTCCTGATTCACAAATTCGGCTCCAACCTGGTGCTGTGGACCATGGTTTTTGTCACGTGGATCATCACGCTGTCCACGGTGGCCAAAGAGGCGGAAGGGGCCGAACGCATCGTGGGCGCCCCCATCAACCCCGTCACCATGTACGCGGGCATCACCGCGATTTACCTGATCATGGCCCTTGTTGCCGTAGGTGGTTTGCGCTGGTTGAACTGGCGCTTTTTGACCACCCTCGGATTACTCACCTACCCGCTGTACCTGCTCCACGAGTGGGTCGGCTGGATCATGATTGATCGACTGCGTGAATCGTTTACTCCGTGGGAGACGCTTGGCATCGTTGTGGCAAGCATGATCGCGCTGGCGTGGTTTGTGGCGCGCTTCATTGAAGCCCCGTTATCAAAGTCGGTTCGTGGCGCGCTCAACCATGCGCTGCAACAGATGCGATCCGAAGGCCGGTAACCTCACTGTCATGCGGATCTCAGTCATCGGCACCGGCTACCTCGGCGCAACACATGCAGCATGCATGGCAGACCTTGGGCATGAGGTCATCGGATTTGACGTGGATCCGGAAAAGGTTGCCAGCTTGGCCGCTGGCACAGTGCCGTTTCACGAGCCCGGGCTTGACGCAGTCCTCCAGCGTGCGCTCGCGGCAGGTCGTTTGAGGTTTACCACCGCTATCGCTGACGTTGCAGCCCATGCTGATGTGCACTTTCTCTGTGTGGGAACTCCACAAAGCAAAGACTCCAACGCCGCCGACATGTCACAGGTCAACGGTGCGATTGACCTTTTGGCACCGCACCTTGACCGGGCTTGCTTAGTTGTCGGCAAATCCACGGTCCCAGTGGGCACCGCGCAACGTCTGGCTGCGCAACTACAGGACACCTCTCCTGCTGGTGCCGACGTGCACTTGGCATGGAATCCGGAGTTCCTTCGCGAAGGTCATGCCGTTGCTGACACCGTCGCACCTGATCGACTGGTCATTGGTGTCACTGATCCAGCCGACGAAGCAACTCTGCGCCAGGTGTACGCCCCCATCTTGGCCAACGATGTTCCGCTGATCGTCGCGGACCTTCCCACATCCGAATTAGTCAAAGCATCGGCCAATGCCTTCCTGGCTACCAAGATCTCGTTTATTAACGCCATCGCTGAGTTGTGCGAGGCAACAGGTGCGGACATCACCGTCCTTGCCGACGCCATCGGCCGTGACGAACGCATCGGGCGGCGCTTCCTCAATGCTGGATTAGGTTTTGGCGGCGGCTGCCTGCCCAAGGACATTCGCGCCTTTCGGGCACGGGCAACCGAACTCGGCGTCGGTGAATCGTTGGATTTACTTGATGACGTGGATGCGATTAACCAACGCTGTCGCACCCGCGCCGTTGCAGCAGCACTTTCTCTGACCTCACAACAACTTGCTGGCAAGTCCGTCACCATCTTGGGTGCAGCCTTTAAGCCAGACAGTGATGACGTGCGTGACTCTCCGGCGTTAGCAGTAGCGGCCGAACTTATTGAACACGGTGCTCAGGTAACCATCTTTGACCCGGTGGCCAATCAGAACGCATCAACTCGGGTTCCAACCGCGACGTATGCCCACACCCTTGAGGAAGCTCTCGCTGGAGCTGAACTGGTCTTACTTCTCACCGAATGGAAGCAGTTCCAAGACCTTGACCCCATTAAAACAAAGTCACAGGTGGCCATGCCCCTCATGATTGATGCCCGCAACGTGCTTGATCCGCAACAATGGGCACATGCTGGCTGGACTATTCACAGTTTGGGTCGTGGCACGCGCCATCCCTAACGGCGAAGGTTTTCGCCCTTGCTCTTAGCCACAGAAGTGAGCTCGCGCTGGAAATCGACCATCTTGGCCTGCAAGGACGCATCAGCAGCCCCAAGGATTCGCACCGCCAAGAGGCCGGCATTGCGCGCGTTGTCAACGGCCACCGTGGCAACCGGAACACCAGCGGGCATTTGAACAATCGACAACAGCGAATCCAAACCGTCAAGATTTTTCAAAGACACCGGAACGCCGATCACCGGCAACGGCGTTACAGCAGCCAACATGCCCGGTAGGTGCGCCGCACCACCAGCACCCGCGATGATCACCTTCAGGCCACGACTAGCCGCTGTTTGCCCGTACTTGATCATTTCTTCCGGCATGCGATGGGCAGAAACCACGTCAGCTTCGTAAGCAACGCCAAACTCCTCCAGTGCCTCGGCTGCGGCCTGCATTACCGGCCAATCCGAATCGCTGCCCATGACCAAGCCAACGATGGGCGTGATGTTTTCAGTCATTGCTTCACTCCGTGATTTCGCCGGTGAGGTACGCAGCCGCATGCCGACCACGCTCAAGTAAATCTGCTAAGTCGTCGCCAACAACGGTGACATGCCCAACCTTGCGACCAGGGCGGACTTCTTTGCCATACATGTGAATTTTCAGACCAGGGTCACGAGCCATGCAATGCAAGTATGCGTGATACATGTCGGGGTGATCGCCCCCCAGCACATTCACCATGACCACGTGAGGCGCCAGCGCCGCAGTGGAACCTAGGGGCAGGTCCAGTACAGCGCGCAAGTGCTGTTCGAACTGACTTGTCACGGCGCCATCAATCGTCCAATGCCCACTGTTGTGGGGGCGCATGGCTAATTCGTTCACCACTACGCCATTGGTCGTCAAGAACATCTCGACAGCCAGCATGCCAGTGACGTCGAGTAGCTGTGCGATCTGCAAGGCGATGGCCTGCGCCTGGATCGCGGTGTCTTCATCGATGGGGGCCGGTGCAATGACCTCGCGGCAGATGCCATCGCGCTGGATTGTTTGAACTACCGGGTACACCGCGGCTTGTCCATGCGGCGACCGCGCAACTTGGACCGCCAACTCGCAGGTGAAATCGACTTTCTCTTCCACTAACCAGCGCGCTTTACTTCCCGACAACACGACAGCGGCCTCCTCGGGGGAAGAAACAACCATCACGCCCTTGCCGTCATACCCACCACGGGCGGTCTTGAGAACGACTGGCCATCCAACGGTCGCAGCGAAGTCGGCGACGTCCTCTGCACTGGTTGCTTCACGCCACAAGGGCGCGGGGATTCCCGCCGCGGACAACGTTTTACGCATGTGCAACTTGTCTTGAGCGTTGACGAGAGCATGCGGACCCGGGCGCACCGCGATGCCCGCAGCAATCAGGGCGTCAAGATGTTCGGTTGGAACATGTTCGTGATCAAAGGTGATGACGTCACAATCACGGGCAAATGCCAGTAAATCATCGACGTTGTCGTGATGCCCGATCACCGTCTCAGGGACGACCTGAGCCGCCGATTCCTGGGCGTCCGCCGCAAGGACGGTGAACTTCACTCCCAGACCAATCGCGGCTTGAGCACACATGCGAGCCAACTGGCCTGCGCCCACCATGCCCACCACCGGGAAACTCACTCCCTCAGACTACCCGCCGCAGGTACAGGGTCGTTGTGCGGAGCAGGTAAACTGTTAGTCATGAGGGCTCTGTATCACCAGTTACAGCACCTCCGCCATGAACTCGCGAAATTCGGTATCGTCGGGGCTTTTGCTTTCGTCATCGATGTCGGCACATTCAATCTCTTACGCTATGTGGGTGATATTGGGCCACTGACATCGAAGGGAATTGCCGCCCTACTGGCCATGACCTTCGCGTACTTCGCCAACAGGCACTGGACCTGGGGGGACCGAGAGCGCACAAGTTTTCGTCGCGAATACTTGTTGTTTTTCATGGTCAACGGTGTCGCACTCACCATCGCTGAAAGTGCACTATTTATCAGCCACTACGTTCTCGGTTACCAATCCGTTCTCGCCGACAACATTTCAGCAAACGGAATCGGACTACTACTGGGAACCTCATTTCGGTTCTACGCTTATCGTCGCTGGGTATTTCCTGAAACTGTTGATGCTGCACTCGCCGACGACTCCACGCCACCTTCGGAAACCTCTACCACTGTGTGATTGCCGCTTTCTAGGTCTTTGGCGTCTTGGTCTCGCTGGATGAGGAATAGGGCAAACGTCGTTGGCCTGGTGTTAACCAACTCCAATCGCCCCCCCAAGTTTTCGATGAGTGCCCGCGCCACGGATAGGCCCAGTCCGCTGCTACCGCCGCCGCTGATGTTGCGCTCGAACATAGATTTCGATAACTCTGGAGTAACTCCGGAACCCTCATCACTGATTTCCACCACCACGAGACCTGCTGTGTCGCGGACCCGAACGGAAAGCCTGCCTTCGCCGTGCACAAGCGCGTTGTCAAACAAAGTGGCAAAGATCTGACGCAGTGGGCCATCGCCCCCTCGTACTGTGAGCGCTGGGGCCACAACCTCAATGCTTCTATCGGCTCGCGCAAAGAGCGGGCGCCATTCATCTTCTTGTTGAGACAACACGGAAGCCAGGTCAGCCTCTGCCTCACCGATCTCCGACTGGCGAGCAGCGATCAGCAAGTCCGAGATCACAACTCGCAGGCGGTCAATTTGCTCATGCGCAGCATTGGCGCCTGCGCGAGCCGATGCGTAATCCGAACGGTTCGCGGCTTCAATAACTTCATCGAGTTGCAATTCGACCGCTGTTAATGGGGTGCGGAGTTGGTGAGTGACATCTGCCACGAGTCCTCGCTCAGCACGCAATAGTTCAGCCACGCGATCGGAACTGGAATCCAAGCTGTCTGCCACCTGGTCCAAGTCCGCCATCCCATAACGCCGAGCTGGGCGCAAATCCCCCGACCCAATGCGTGCAGCATCCTTGGCAAGATCCACAAGGGCCGTGGTGAGCATGCGAGAGCGTCGTATGGCAATCAATACTCCAACAAGTAATGCAAAGATGGTGATTAACGAAATTTCCACGGCAACAGACGCCCTGGAACCAGTGGGCTCAGTGATGATCACCGTCACCCCACCGGAATTCCCGGCTCCTTGTTCGGAGGATTTCTGAGGTTGCGAACCAAAGGTCAGCGTTCTACCCGTGGGGAAAGTAACCACCGTGAGGCGATTGCGCTCGAGGTAGGGACGCAAGGACTCTTTGTCCACTGGCAATCCTGCCTTAATGCGGTAATCAACCACTTGGGCGTCAAGTTGCGCCTCAGATGCGGCGAAAGCCTTCACCGTCTGCTTAATCCCGTAGTAGGAGTACCCCAAGAGTGGGATGGCAATCAGTAGGGCAGTGATGAAAACCGTCGTGAGGATGGTGAAAATGATTCTGCGGCGCACGTTATTCCCCTGATTGAGATTCAAATCGCAGGCCGACACCACGCACCGTTGAGATATAGCGCGGATCGGTAGCAGAGTCTCCAAGTTTGCGACGCAACCACGACACGTGCATGTCCAGGGTCTTGCTAGACCCATACCAGTGGGTGTGCCACACCTCGCGCATCAAACGTTCGCGCGGGATGGTGGTTCCGTGTTCGCGCATCAGCGCATGGAGCAAGTCAAATTCCATCCGGCTCAGCGTCAACTCACGCGTGCCTACCCACGCCTTGCGCCCGTCGGCATCAAGGACAACATCTTGAACGCGCAACGTGTTGAGTTCCCCGACTTGACCACGACGCAACAGTGACCGAATGCGCGCCATCAATTCCTTGGAGCGAAATGGCTTAGAAACATAGTCATCAGCGCCCATCTCAAAGCCGACGACAACATCCATCTCTGACCCACGGGCTGTCAAGATCAAAATAGGTAAACGTGCATCTTCAGAGCGCAAGGTGCGACACACTTCCAGGCCATCAAGGTCAGGTAACCCCAGGTCGAGGACTACGAGGTCCTGGTTTCCTGCGCGCACTTGTGCCAGGGCTGATTTTCCTTCTGCCGCGATCTGGACGTCGTGCCCCTCGCGTTCGAGAGCGCGTGCCAAACGCTGGGCGATCGCTAGATCGTCCTCCACAAGAAGCACTCGTCCCATAGCGCCAACATAGCCCTATCTCGACAGGGCTGACCCGAGAAGGGCGCGAAGAGTGGCAGGCACGCCTACCAATAGCTCGTCAGAATCGGCGAGGAGTTCGACCAGCCACACATCGGTTGCTGCGGCAGCCACCGTGGCGCAATGTCTAACGCGCGCCACGTCTGCCGATTCATCGTCGGCGCGAACCAGGACCCCCACACCCCGAGCCGCAGCAAGCCAACTGCGATCAGTGGTTACATCATGTCCACTGGACACATCGAGGCCGTCACGATTCGCCGACACCGCGACTGCCTGCGTCGTGTCACTACTGATGGTGGACACCACCCAACCGACGGCGCCGATCGCCTCACTGGCTGAATCCACCACCGCCACCAGTCGATCGAGCGCACTCAGACCTTGTGACATCACCATGACCCGAAGGCCCGCTTCCAACGCATTCGTTGCACGCTCAGCATTGGTCGCCCATTCAGGGCCAGAGCGTCGACGGCGGCGGCGCTCGACTGGTTCCGACAGCGGAGTATCGCGACCGGCTAACAGGACGCGGCTCGAACCTTCACGCTTCGCTGCATATTGAGCTTCGTCTGCCCATCCCATCAGCCGGCGAGATGTGACCTCTCCTGCACCATCAACCATCGACGTTGACGCCACGCCGACCGCCAGACCACCGGGGTACGCGGAGCGCTCAAGTGCGTTCAAGATGGAATTCGCCACTTTTTCAGCAGTGTCCAAGGCAACATTGGGTAAGACGATGGCGAACTCGTCGCCACCGATGCGACCAGCGAGCGCGCGCGCGACATGACCTGTGGCTTGCGAAATGGCATCAGCACAAGCGCGGATTAACCGGTCGCCCGCCTGGTGACCTTCATTATCGTTAGCAAATTTCAAACCGTTGACGTCAGCCATCACCACTGAGACTGGATCGCCGCTGACCTGATACTCAACAAGAGCGCGCTCAAGGGCTAGATCCACCGCACGACGGTTAGCCAAACCAGTGAGCGGGTCGCTGTAGACCAAGTGTTCGACTTGGGTAAAGCGCTCAGCTTGTGCGATTCCAGACGCCAAGATGGCCGCTAGGACCTCCGCGAGTTCACCGTCTTGTTCATTGAACGGCTCTTGACTGCTCAATCTGGTGGCATACAGCTCGCCCCACACGCGCCCCTCCAACAAGATCGGGGCTACCACCGCCGACCCCTTATTTCGAAGGGTCAAATAGCGAAGAGCGTCTTCATCGCCTACGGGCGGATCCAGGCTCACGACAAAGGGTGAGGGATCTTTGAGCAGCAAGGGAAAAGATGGAAGGTCTTGGAATCCTTGGTCAAGCGGTCGTGGCTCTTCCCAACTCGACAGGTCGCCAACATTGATCACCGTGCGAACAGTCCCGCGCTCACGCTCGAGGTAGCCGATAGACACCGAAGCCGCACCAAGCGAGGTACAGGCTTCATGGGCGGCAGTTTCGAGAAGGTCAACGAGTTCTTGCGGCTCGGCCAGGATGCGCGCAAGACGAGCCACACTGTGCAATCGCATGTTTGGTCCGTCCCGCCGCGTTCTTACTTAGGATCCGTCGCCAGGAACACCCGGGCCGCCAGAGCGACGGCGCTGATCGTCTTCTTCATACAAGCGATAGACCTCGCGCTGCATCTTCTCCACGTCAGGGACGCTCGCGATGATCAATGATCCTTGCTCAGCGGCCGACTGAACACTCAACGTTCCGCAATTCAAGATTCGCTCGGTCAACGTCTTGTCAAACGTGACATTGTTCACGCGTGACAAGGGCATGTCACGGCCAATGCGCCGAATGAGCCCGGTTCGCACGATAATCCGCCGATTCGTAAACACGTAGTCCGTGGTGAACCAATTAAGGAACGGGCGCACAGTCCATCCCACAATGAGCACCAAGGCAGTGATCCAGGTCACCGCGCCAATGGTGTTGGAGAAAATATTTGATCCATCAAAAGTAGACAGCAGGAAGGCCGCAACCGCGACCGTGGCAATGAGCACGAGCGCGGGAACAATCAAGGAGCGCCAGTGAGGTCGCATTTCAAAGGCGATGGATTCGCCATCGCCTAGCAGTTTCGGTGGGTATGCCATGCCTCATAGTTCCATGATCAGGTAATCCATCAACGAACGACCCGCCCCAGACCAGCGCTAGCGCACATGGACGACGTCCCCTGCGCCAACCGTGACAACGACTCCATCGGCTTCCTGAACTTCCAGCCTGCCGTATGGATCCAGATCAACAGCCAACCCGCTCAATGTCTGGCCCGACGGTAAGTGAACAGATACCTCGCGCCCAACGGTCGAACTCAACGCTCGATATTCATCCAGCACATCCGATGGCCAAGACCCGTCCTCTTCAATTGGTCCCACGAGTTCGCCTAGGTGTCCAAGGATTGACATCAGCAACTGAGGATGATCCAAATCCACGACGCCTTCTATCGTCAATGACGTCGCAGTGATGATCGGTCGCTGTTCAAGCGTCATCGAGGTATTGACCCCGACACCAATAACCACGGAATCGGAGTTCACCAACTGGACCAGGACGCCTGCAATTTTCGCGTCGTTGACTAACACGTCGTTGGGCCACTTCACCGACGAGGTAAGCCCACAGTCTTGGTTAAGCGTTCGAGCGACGGCCACTGCCGACAACAAGGGCACGACGCCGACATCCGCGACGGGCCACTGAGTTCGCAACAACGCTGAAAACCACAGTCCGGCGCCCGGTGGGCTCGTCCAGGTCCGATCAAGACGGCCCCGCCCAGAAGTTTGCTCGGTGGCAACCACTACGACTCCGGAGTCGCTACCAGCACTGGCGACCACGGCATCTTGCGTCGACGATGTGCTCGTCACGACCTCTAGCCGGCGCCAAGGGGCGGGTAAGGGCAACTCGTGCCAGGGCTGCACTGCATCTACGTCCACGTGGCTAGGCTACGGAGGTATCGATTCGCGTGCTTGGAGGACTCATGGCGGCAGGGCTGGATCAATCTGGATCCCCCGTAGATATTCACACCACAGCGGGAAAAATTGCCGATCTGGAGGGTCGTCGCTACCAGGCCACCCATGCCGGTTCGGAGCTGGCGATCGAGAAACAGCACGCCCGCGGCAAGAAGACAGCGCGTGAGCGCATCGCTCTCTTGATGGACGAGGGCTCCTTCGTTGAATTTGATGAGTTGGCCCGCCACCGCTCCATCAACTTTGGCCAGGAAAAGAACCGTCCTTACGGCGACGGTGTCGTCACCGGATACGGAACGGTCGACGGTCGCCCCGTTGCGGTCTTTTCTCAAGACTTCACGGTCTTTGGTGGATCACTGGGTGAAGTCTTTGGCGAGAAGATCGTCAAGGTCATGGACTTTGCGCTCAAGACTGGCTGCCCGATGATTGGCATCAACGACTCTGGTGGCGCACGCATTCAAGAAGGTGTCGTTGCTCTCGGTTTATACGCCGAAATCTTTAAGCGCAATGTGCATGCTTCCGGAGTCATCCCCCAGATTTCGCTCATCTTGGGGCCATGTGCTGGTGGCGCTGTGTACTCCCCCGCCATCACCGACTTCACCGTGATGGTTGATCAAACTTCACACATGTTCATCACCGGACCCGACGTCATTAAGACGGTTACGGGCGAAGACGTGCAGATGGAAGAACTCGGCGGGGCTCGCACCCATAACACCAAGTCGGGCAACGCCCACTACTGCGCAACCGACGAAGAAGATGCCATCGACTACGTCAAGGGTCTGCTGGCTCACCTGCCATCCAACAACCTTTCCGACGCCCCGTCCTACCCGCAGGAATCGGACTTAGGAATCAGCGACATTGACCGTGAACTGGACACGCTGATTCCAGATTCAGCCAACCAGCCCTACGACATTCGTACGGTCATTGAGCATGTGGTGGACGACGGCGACTTCCTGGAAGTCCAAGCTCTCTTCGCCCCCAACATCGTGATTGGCTTTGGCCGAGTCGAGGGCCACGTCGTCGGTGTCGTTGCCAACCAGCCGATGCAATTTGCAGGTTGCCTCGACATTGATGCTTCTGAAAAGGCCGCACGTTTTGTGCGCACCTGCGATGCCTTCAATGTTCCCGTTGTCACCTTCGTTGATGTACCCGGTTTCTTGCCAGGTGCTGACCAAGAGTGGAATGGCATCATTCGTCGTGGTGCGAAGTTGATCTATGCCTACGCCGAAGCGACGGTTCCGTTGGTCACCGTCATCACTCGCAAGGCCTACGGCGGCGCTTACGACGTGATGGGCTCGAAGCACTTAGGTGCCGACATCAACCTCGCATGGCCGACTGCACAAATTGCCGTGATGGGCGCCCAAGGCGCCGTCAACATTTTGTATCGCAAGGAACTCGCCGATGCTTCAGACCCAGCCGCCAAGCGGGTTGAACTTCAATCGGACTACGAAGACGCCTTGTGCAATCCCTACGTGGCCTGTGAGCGTGGGTACGTGGACGAAGTCATCTTGCCGTCGGAAACTCGAGCGCGCGTCACAACTGCACTTCGCGCGCTTCGCAGCAAGCGGGCCTCGCTGCCACCACGCAAGCACGGAAACATCCCGCTGTAATGAGTGAACAGGTTCTCCGCGTCGTCTCCGGCGATCCATCTCCGGAGGAACTCGCTGCTGTGCTTGCTGTGGTCCTGAGGCCGCAAGCAAGCGTGGCAGAGGAAGAAACCACGTCCCAGTGGAATGACCGCAGTCACGCTTTGCGCTCGCCCCTGACCCCGGGACCCCAAGCTTGGCGGGCTAGCGCGCGCTCATGAAACGCATTGTCTTGGCGTCCGCTTCGCCTGCGCGCTCGCGTTTGCTCAGCAACGCAGGAATCCCACACTCCACCCTGGTCAGCGGTGTCAACGAAACCGCTCACACGATCGCCCTTGGCCCGAACGCCACCCCCATCGAGATCGCCCTGGCTTTGTCGCAAGCAAAAGCGCAGGCCGTGGCAGCACAGCTTGACCCTTCTGATGAACGTCGCACCTACGTCATCGGGTGTGACAGTTTGCTCCAAATCAATGGCCAGGCATTGGGAAAACCGCTTGATCTCGAAGATGCGGCGCGGCGCTGGCAGTTCATGCGAGGCAACACTGGGTTCCTACACACCGGCCACACGATCATTGATGTGCAGGGCCAAATGTGGGTACACGAGGTGGCCTCAACAACTATCTACTTTGGAATGCCAGACGATGACGAAGTCTTGGCTTACTTGGCGACCGGCGAATCGCTCAATGTTGCCGGTGCATTCACGCTGGACGGCCTCAGCGCTCCGTTTGTGAGTCGCATTGATGGGGACCCGTCCAATGTGATCGGCCTCTCGCTTCCCCTTCTGCGCACGTTGCTGCGCCAGCTCGGTGTGCGCTGGACTGATCTGTGGACCCAAGCCACCCCCTGATCACACCCCAGGTGACCTGACCCCGAGGGTCTGACGCTTTGTTACTGGCCGGTTGCCTAGACTGAAGTGGCTGTGTGCAATGCAAGGCTCCACAATCGAAGGGTTCGACCGTGCGCAAGGTTCTCATTGCTAACCGTGGCGAAATCGCTATCCGAGTGGCGCGTGCCTGTCGCGACGCTGGCCTGACAAGTGTCGCAGTATACGCCGATTCAGATCGCGATGCCCAGCACGTCAAGGCAGCCGACGAGGCATACGCACTGAATGGAGCAACTGCGGCAGAGACGTACCTCGTCATTGAGAAGTTGCTTGATGTAGCCAAGACCAGTGGTGCCGATGCCGTTCACCCTGGCTATGGATTTCTTAGTGAGAACGCAGCTTTCGCTCAAGCGGTTATCGATGCAGGCTTAACGTGGATCGGTCCTCCCCCCAGCGCCATTGATGGCTTGGGTGACAAGGTCAAGGCGCGCCACATTGCGCAACGGGCCGGTGCCCCGCAGGTTGCAGGTACGCCAGGCCCTGTTGAGAACGCTGACGAAGTCGTGGCCTTTGCCAACGAACATGGCTTGCCCATTGCCATTAAAGCTGCCTTTGGTGGCGGTGGACGCGGTCTGAAAGTCGCGCGAACCATCGAAGAGATTCCGGAATTGTTCGAATCAGCAGTTCGCGAGGCCGTCGCGGCGTTCGGTCGCGGCGAATGCTTTGTTGAGCGCTACCTTGATCGCCCCCGCCACGTCGAGACCCAAATCCTGGCTGACCAACACGGAAACGTGGTCGTGGTCTCTACGCGCGACTGCTCATTGCAGCGTCGCCACCAAAAACTGGTTGAAGAAGCTCCCGCCCCGTTCCTTACCGATGCCCAGAACGAGCAGTTGTACACCGCGTCCAAGGCCATCATCCGCGAAGCCGGCTACTACGGCGCTGGAACGTGCGAGTTCCTGGTCGGCCAAGACGGCACCATTTCATTCCTTGAGGTCAACACCCGCCTGCAGGTGGAACACCCCGTGAGTGAGGAAGTCACCGGCCTCGACCTGGTCCGTGAGCAATTCCGCATTGCCGACGGCGAAGTCCTGGGTTATGACGACCCCACCGTCACTGGTCACTCGATTGAATTCCGCATCAACGGCGAAGACCCAGGACGCAACTTCTTGCCAGCTCCTGGAGTCTTGCTCACGTGGGAACCCCCTAGCGGTCCTGGCGTTCGCCTCGATGCTGGATTTATCCAAGGTGACGTCATCGGCGGAAACTTTGACTCCCTGTTGGCGAAGCTGATCGTGACCGGCTCTACTCGTCAGCAAGCACTGGACCGTTCTCGTCGAGCCCTGGCCGAATTCGTCGTCGACGGTATTCCTACCGCCCTGACGTTCCACAGCGCAGTGGTCAATGAACCTGACTTTGCCCCAGCCGACCCCAATGCATCATTCGTGGTGCACACCCGCTGGATTGAAACCGAGTTTGACAACCAGATTCCTGCTTACAGCGGCACGCTGGCCGAAAACCCAGCGCCCACGGATCGCGAGACACTGACAGTTGAAGTCGGCGGAAAGCGTGTCGAGATTTCAGTTCCTGCCGGCCTTGGCAGCACCACCGCAAGTAGCAGTGGTTCCAAGAAGCCGGCTAAGCGTGGTGGCGGTGGCAAATCGTCCGCTGCAGCCAGTGGCGACTCCTTAACTTCACCGATGCAAGGCACCATCGTCAAGCTGGCTGTCGAAGAAGGCGCAACGGTTGCTGTGGGTGACCTCGTTGTGGTTCTCGAAGCCATGAAGATGGAACAGCCACTCAACGCACACAAGGCAGGAACCATTACCGGACTTTCTGCTGAAGTCGGAGCCACCGTGTCTGCGGGCGCCGTGCTCTGTGAAATCAAGGACTAGGCGCACACTCGCTAGTCCACAGGTCCCCTTTTCTCACTTTTACGCCCGCCACTTGGCCTGAAATGGACGCCATTACCTCGGAAATTGCACTGCACACCGCATGATGGGAACACGCACTCCCACCATGAAAGGTGTCGATCGTGACCGATCAACCAGATGAAGGTGTAACTCCGCCTACCCCGCCCGTGCCGCCAGCCGGTGGGACGCCCCCACCACCTCCGCCGCCACCGCCAGCGCCAGCCTATGGCGGTTCCGGTAGCGGATCTGCTGGTGGTGCAAGTTCCGTGGATATTGGTGCAGCCTTTTCGTGGGCGATTAACAAGTTTGGCTCTAACGCAATCATTTTGATTGCTCTAGCGGCCGTAGTGTTCGCCATCCGTTTCGTTGGGAGCCTGGTCCAAAAGGGAATTCTCAACTCGCTGACCGGCGGAAGTTGCAACAACACCATCGTCGTCGATGGGCAAACAATTGTCACTAACGGACCATGCGTTGCCTCCCTTGGTACCAGTATCACAGCTTCGCTGCTTACCGCGATCGTGTTTGGTGTCTTGGCATGGATCGCAACCATTGGCATTTACCGCGCTGCATTGAAGACCACGCAAGGTCAAACACCTGGTTTCGACAACCTCACCACAGGCGAAAACCTCGGCAAGTACATCGCCGTGGCCATTGTCTACGGCTTGCTCATCGGAATCGGTCTGGTCCTGTGTGTTATTCCTGGCATCATCGCCGCCTTCCTGTTCCAGCTAGCGCCGTTTTACGCGCTGGATAAGGGCATGTCCGTCGGTGACGCACTCAAGGCGTCCTACGAAGCGGCCACCAAGAACTTCGTGCCTGTGCTGTTGATGACCATCATCAGCGCCATCACGGCATTGGTGGGAACTTTCCTCTTCGGCATCTTGACCTTGGTGGCGCTGCCCTTCGCAGCGCTGTTTATTGCCAACGTCTACCGCCAGCTCAACCGCGAGGCAATCGCCGCGTAACTACTCACGCAAAAGCCCGGCACCCTGATCGGTGTCGGGCTTTTGTCTGTCTAGGAACGCAAGTGCAAACGTCGTGCGGCTTCGGCGATTGATCCGGTCATCGACGGATACACGGTAAATGAATTGGCGATCTGGTCCACGCTGAGTTGTTGATCGACCGCTATCGCGATGGGATAAATCAACTCACTGGCTTTGGGCGCAACGACGACTCCGCCGATCACAATTCCTGTACCTGGGCGACAAAAGAGTTTGACGAAACCGTCTTCAAGACCCACCATCTTCGCGCGAGCATTAGTTGCCAACGGTAGGTGCACCGACGTCGCATCGATGAGTCCAGCATCAACATCACTTTGAGACCAACCCACGGTCGCGATCTCCGGATCTGTGAACACGTTGGCACACACACCCTTGAGATCCAGTGGGACCACAGCATCACCAATCGCATGGCGCATCGCAATGCGGCCCTGCATCGCTGCGGTAGAGGCCAGCATCAACACTCCGGTGCAGTCGCCCGCAGCATAAATTCCCTGCACCGAGGTACGCGAGACGCGATCAGTGGCGATAAACCCGGCTGGATCGCACCGAACGCCGACTTCTTCGAGTCCCAATTCACCCGTATTGGGGACCGACCCCACGGCCATCAAGGCGTGTGAGCCCTCGAGGACTTCGCCGGATTGCAGCACCACCCGAACACCATGGTCGGTACGCGTCACTGACTCGGCGCGAGCGTTACTTAACACCTGCATGCCACGACGCCGAAATACATCTTCAATAACCGCAGACGCATCCGCATCTTCACTGGGCAGAACTCGGTCTCGCGACGACACCAAGACCACTTCGCTACCCAGTGCGTTGTAGGCGGACGCCAACTCGGCACCAGTCACACCTGATCCGACGACGATCAGTTTGGCGGGAAGTTCCGGCAGGTCATAGATTTGTTCCCACGTAAGAATGCGTTCGCCATCGGGTTCGGCTCCGAACACCACTCGCGGTCGCGCACCGGTTGCTAACAAGATCACGTCGGTGTCGATCTCGTCCCCATCGAAGCTACCGCTGACGCTGACGCGATTTCGCGCAACCAATCGTGCGCGGCCATGAATGAGATTCACACCTGCGGTGCGCAAATATTGTTCGATGTCCTGCGACTGCGCGGCTGCGAGTTTCTTTACCCGCCCGTTGACCAACGCCATGTCAATATGGACCACACCTGGCACGGGTGCTTGGCCATTGATCCGCACCCCCAAGTCACCGGACTCAGAAGCCATGGTGACCACCTCAGCGGTGGCGATCAGTGCCTTGCTGGGCACGCAGTCGGTCAAAACAGCCGATCCGCCAATCCCCGAGGCGTCGATCAGGGTCACCTGAGCGCCTAATTGGGCCGCCACCAAGGCCGCTTCGTACCCGCCTGGGCCGCCACCGATGATCACAACTGATGTCACAAGCGCACATTCTCCCCTGTGCCTACTATCGTTCCCACGTGACCCTCTATGCAGCGTATGGATCCAACTTGGATCCCCAACAGATGCACCAACGCGCACCCCACTCCCCACCCGCAGGATCTGGGTGGTTGCAGGGCTGGCGCTTGACCTTTGGTGGCGAGGATTTGGGCTGGGAAGGCGCGCTGGCCACCGTGGTCGAAGACCCCGACGATCACGTCTTCGTGATGCTCTACGACGTCCCCACATCTGATGAGCAGGCTCTCGACCACTGGGAAGGGGCCGAGACCGGCCTGTACCGCAAGATTCGGGTTCGGGTGCAGGGCATCAATGGTGAGCTCCTGGCTTGGCTTTACGTACTGGACGCCTACGAGGGAGGCCTTCCCTCGGCTCGTTACCTCGGGATCATGGCCGACGCCGCTGAGGCCGCCGGTGCTCCAGCGGATTACGTCCTCGCCCTGCGAAATCGCCCCTGTCAGTCTCTAGGCACCTAGGATTTAGGTTTACGCCCGATCTGCCGATAAATACGGAATGGATGCATACGTGATTTCCGATGACACCCGGATCATCCGACCGGCTGCGGTCTTGGATGAGCGTTTGGCTCTTATCGTCGTTAAGGAACTTGAACGACAGGATGTGGCCTTTGGTGGCGTCTGGAATGCGACTACCTCACTGTGGCAACGCTACGACCGTCCCTGGGATGGGGCAGACGGCACGAGAGGTTCGGCTGAACTCATCGGCTCCATCGCGGTCATGTACGACACCCCCGCACGACGACAAATCACGATTTATAAAGTCACCGCTACCGAATATGGCATTACCAGCGGCTGGACTGTTGATGGCATTTGCGATGAGGCTCTCGCCAGCGCTGAGATTACCTTGGCTACGTGTCCTCGTGCGGACTTGACCGCACCACCACCCAGCGACCCGTTTCGCAAGTAGGACGCTTTCGCCTAGCGCGTAGCTCGTCGCGTTACTGACTATCGAATGACTGAAGAATTTCCACAGCGGCCAAACTCGCTGTGGTCTTGGCTGTTCGTACATCATCTTGCACTCGGTCAGCGATCTTTCGCACCGCTTCTGAGGATTGCAAACGACTCAGTAACTGCTCATTAACCATCGACCACATCCAGTCGACTTGCTGACGGGCTCGACGAGCCTGGATCTCACCGGCTTCTTCCATGACGGCATGGTGGCGTTGCACCTCACCCCATAGCTGCTCAACGCCATCCCCAGTCAAACCACTACACGTCAAAGCCAAAGGTTGCCAAATCGCATCGGGAGGCTGAATCAGGTGCATAGCATCGGATAACTCCCGAGCCGCGCGTGAGGCTTCCGTCGCGTTTTCTCCATCGGCCTTATTTACCGCGATGACATCCGCGAGTTCGAGGACACCCTTCTTGATTCCTTGCAGCTGATCCCCGGTCCGAGCGAGCATCAGGACTACAAAGCAATCCACCATGTTGGCCACAGCAGTTTCGGATTGACCCACTCCCACGGTTTCCACGAGCACCACATCAAACCCAGCCGCTTCGACAACAGCCATGGCTTCACGGGTGGCTCGCGTGACTCCACCCAAGGTTCCTGAAGTTGGTGAGGGACGAATAAAAGCCTGTGGGTTGATGGAGAGTTTCTCCATCCGCGTCTTGTCACCAAGGATCGATCCGCCACTGCGCGTTGATGACGGGTCGACGGCCAGCACGGCGACCTGGTGCCCAACACCGGTCAAATGGGAACCCAGAGTGTCAATCAGCGTGGACTTGCCTGCTCCGGGAACGCCGGTGATGCCAATGCGTTGAGCCTTGCCCGTGAACGGCAACAAAGCTGCTACCAATTGTTGGGCTAACTCGCGATGGTCCAGGCGAGTGCTCTCGACAAGGGTTAACGCCTTACCGATCACCGTACGGTCGCACCGTCGAATCCCGGCGACATAGTCGTCGAGAGTCAAGGGCGCATCGGCTGTCACGAGGAAGTGGCCTCAAGACTGCGATCGAGTTCGTTGAGTAAATCACCAGCGGCTTCAGCGATCACCGTTCCTGGCGGATAGATCGCCACAGCACCCGCGGCATACAACTCATCGAAGTCTTGTGGCGGAATGACTCCACCGACAACGATCAAGATGTCGCCACGGCCGACCTTGGCAAGTTCGACCTTCAGCTCGGGAACCAGCGTCAGGTGACCAGCAGCGAGCGAGGAAACACCCACTACGTGGACGTCAGACTCAGCAGCCTGCGCAGCAACTTCGGCCGGTGTTTGGAACAGCGGACCGACATCAACATCGAAACCGAGATCGGCAAAGGCTGTGGCAATGACCTTTTGACCGCGGTCGTGACCGTCTTGGCCCATCTTGGCTACCAAGATGCGCGGGCGTCGTCCTTGCGCCTGTGCAAAAGAATCGGTGCGCTCGCGCAGAGCAGTCACGAGCTCGGACTTACCCACTTCATTGCTGTACACACCTGAGATCGTACGGATTGAAGCAGTGTGGCGACCAAAAACGGCCTCGAGCGCGTCGCTCATTTCGCCCACCGTGGCGCCCGCTCGGGCTGCATCGATGGATACCGCCAGCAAGTTGTGCTTAAAATCGGTACTTTCTTGCGCGGCCGCAGCGGTCAGTCGAGCCAACGCCGCCTGGCAAGCAGCCTCATCGCGTTCACTGCGGAGCTTGGCCAATTTCGCGATTTGCTGGGCTCGCACAGCAGCGTTTTCGACCTTCAACACCTCAATATTCTCGGGCTCGAGCAACCGGTACTTATTCACACCGATGACAGGCTGACGACCAGAGTCAATGCGCGCTTGGGTCCGAGCCGCTGCTTCTTCTACGCGCAACTTAGGAATTCCGGCTTCAATGGCCCTAGTCATTCCGCCAGCTGCTTCGACTTCTTGGATGTGCTCCCAGGCTCGCTGGGCCAGATCAGCAGTCAAGCGTTCGACGTAGTACGAGCCACCCCACGGATCGATGACGCGGGTCGTTCCCGATTCCTGTTGTAAGAACAACTGCGTATTGCGCGCTATGCGAGCACTGAAATCCGTCGGCAAAGCGAGTGCTTCGTCTAGGGCATTGGTGTGTAACGACTGCGTGTGACCCTGGGTCGCAGCCATTGCTTCAATACAAGTGCGACCGACGTTGTTATAGACATCTTGAGCTGTCAGGGACCAACCAGAGGTCTGGCAGTGGGCTCGCAAAGACAACGACTTGGAGTTTCGTGGTTCGAACTGCTCCATTAAGCGAGTCCACACCAGTCGCGCCGCGCGCATCTTGGCAACTTCCATGAAGAAGTTCATCCCAATGCCCCAGAAGAAGGACAACCGTGGCGCGAATGCATCAACATCAAGACCGGCAGCAATACCCGCGCGAACGTATTCGACTCCATCGGCCAAGGTGTAGGCCAATTCCAGGTCAGCAGTAGCACCAGCTTCTTGCAAGTGGTAGCCACTGATCGAGATGGAGTTAAATTTCGGCATCTTCTTCGAGGTGTACGTGAAGATATCCGAAATGATCCGCATCGACGATGCTGGCGGATAGATGTAGGTGTTACGAACCATGAACTCTTTGAGAATGTCATTTTGAATCGTGCCCGCAAGGTCTTCCGGTGCGACGCCCTGTTCTTCACCGGCAACAACGAACAGTGCCAAGATCGGCAACACCGCACCGTTCATGGTCATGGAAACTGACATCTTGTCCAGCGGAATGCCATCAAAGAGCTGACGCATATCGAGGATCGAATCGATTGCGACGCCGGCCATGCCAACATCACCGGCAACGCGAGGATGATCCGAGTCGTAGCCACGGTGCGTAGCAAGGTCAAAGGCAACGCTGAGTCCCTTTTGACCGGCCAAAAGATTGCGTTGGTAAAACGCATTCGAGGCTTCAGCGGTAGAAAATCCTGCATATTGGCGAATGGTCCACGGCTGGTTGACATACATCGTGGGATACGGGCCACGCACAAAAGGAGCGATGCCGGGCAGGGAGTCAACGAACCCCAAGCCTTCGCGATCGGTTGCGCCATACAACGGGCGCACATCAATGCCTTCCGGCGTTGACCAGGTGAGTTCCTCAACAGGCTGACCGGTTTCCTGCGCTACGTCGATGCGCCAGCGATCAGCATCCACGCTATCGGCGCCAGCGATCAGTGAAACATCGGCGAAATTCGGAATTGACTGCGTGCTCACTGGGCCACTCCCAATTCATTCAAGGCCGTGGTTAGAACATCAATGACGTCCACGCCAAGCGAAACGAAAACGCTCACTCCTGATTGCATCAAGGCATCTTTTAGCTCGTCACCAGGGCCAGCCAAGTGAACGTGCTTGATGCCCCATTCGGTCAACGTCTGTGCAACGGCAACAGCTTGGTCGGCGTAAACAGCATCGCTGGAGCAAATGCAGGCCATACCAGTCGCAGTGATCTCAGCGCGGGCGCTTAAATCAAAAGCGATCGTCTCAGCGCGAATTCCGCCAGTTTCGTAGAAGTTCTTGGCAAACGTCGCACGAGCGGTGTAGTCCGACACGTCACCAATAGCAACCAAAACCACGCGGGGATGTTCAGGTGCGCCGTCCGAGCGATCTCGCAGCGTTTCAAATCCTTCGGCGTAACGCACGCGAGGCAATCCGCGCGGTGCGGGTGTGGACACCGTCTTACGCACGAGCGGGGTTTCGTGGACATCGGGGAACTCACTCACACCGGTCAAAGGATCGCGGCGATGAGCAATCCGGACCGAACGTTCCTGTGCAGATTTCGCCAACGACGATGCCAGGTTTCCGGAAGCCAAGTCCGCGGTAAATCCACCACGACCTTCCATGGCCGTAAACAAGGCCCAAGCCGCTTCGGCGACTTCCTGCGTCAGGTTCTCGACAAACCATGAACCGCCAGCCGGATCAACGACCCGACCCACATGCGACTCTTCAATGAGCAGTGCACTGGTGTTTCGGGCCAAGCGGCGAGCCATCGAATCGGGCAAACCTAGCGCTGCATCGAAAGGCAAAACGGTCACGCTTTGGGCTCCGCCCACTCCCGCACCAAATGCAGCGACCGTGCCTCGCAACAAGTTGACCCACGGGTCGCGACGGCTCAACATCGACCAAGACGTCACCACGTGTTGGCGCATGGCACCGGCACCGGCTACCGCATCTTGCTGGACGCCAGAGACCTCGGCAACACGCGACCACAACTGCCGTGCAGCGCGCAATTTGGCAATCGTGGCGAACTGGTCTGCCGTTGCACTCAGACGAAACTCCACCTGGGCAAAGGCCAAATCCACACTCAGCCCTGCATCAACAAGGGCACGAACGTACTCAGTCCCGATCGCAATGACACCGGCTAATTCCTGCGCATCGGTCGCGCCGGCCTCGTGCAAGACCAATCCATCAGCAACAAAAGAACGCATATGAGCAAATCGCTCGGCGCTTGCTACAGCAAATCCAACGGTAGGAATCAGGTCAGGACTGGTGCCATTGCGTGCGGCTTGGCCCAGCGGGTCGAACCCGAAGTTTCCGCTGACTTGGTGGGGCTCTAGTCCCCGTGCGGACCAGATGTCCTCAAGCGCGTGCGCAGCAGCAATCGCGTCATCGCCTGCCTCCAAAACCACCGCAGCAAGGTCGAGCAAAACCGGCTCAAGAATCGTAGGAAGGTCAGAAATCGCGATCGCATCTGCACCGAGTTTGAGCCACAGTGACGTCGCTCCACCTTCGAGGTCAGCCAAGACAGCAGCCTGCGTGGCGCTCGCATCTGCATCTGCGTGGAGGGCACGAACATCCCAACCGGCAATAACTGACCCAGCTGCGGTGGCGCCTCGGGTAAAGGGTGCTGACCCAGGGGTGGCTCGTTCAGGGGCTTCGTCAGCGTGCGTGTACAGCGGTGACAGCGTCACACCATCTGCGGTGGTGGTGGTCAAACGTCGCGCGAAGGCGCGGTCTAGTCCAGCACTGTCAAGCGACCCGGAACGGTCTAAAACCTGGTTGACCAAGGCTCGCCAATCCGCGAGGGCGGGCGCGTCCAGGTCAGTGTTCAGTGTGGGCGCGGATACTGGCAAATCCATGCCTTCAGCGTATTCGCGTCTAGCCGGCCACAGCCCTATGGGTCACCTACGCTGACAGGGTGATCGGTCCTCACCAGTTTCGGCGCGCCTTTGTGGTCGCTGCCCTGACCGTTTTCGCGTGCATGGCCCCCCTCGCCGTCCCCGGCTTCGCTACACCGCCATCTACGCCACCTACCACCCCGAGCACGATTGGCGGTGCGGCCCTAGGTCGCACTGGCACCTTCGTGGGGGGCGGCAGTGGCGTCACGCCGTTTCCTAAGGTCACCATGGAATCGTTCGTTGTTGCTGATGCCAATTCCGGAGCGATTTTGGCGGCAAGAAATGCACACAAGAAGCGACCCCCGGCAAGCACCCTGAAGACCCTGACCGCCTTGACCATACTTCCGCGCGTGCGTGTTGACGAGAAGTACCAAGTCATCCCTGCAGACACCTTTGTCGAAGGTTCCAGGGTGGGGTTATTTCCTGGCAGCCACTACACCTTGGACAACCTCTTTTACGCACTCTTCTTACCAAGTGCAAATGATGCCGCCAATGCGATTGCTCGCTCGCGCGGCAGCATCAAGGGCACTGTGCGACTCATGAATGAAGAGGGACAACGTTTGCAAGCCTTTGACACCACTGCCAAAAATCCCAGTGGCCTCGACGCAAAGGGGCAGCTGTCGTCGGCTTACGACTTAGCGCTCTTTGGCCGCGAAGGTCTAAAGAATCCCGACTTTGCACGCTATGCCCGCACCGTGAGGGCGCGTTTCCCCGGCAAAGAGCCGAAAAACCCCAAGGTCAAGCGCTCGAGTTATCAGATTTATACCGAGAATCGACTGCTGGCGGCCGGTTACAAGGGCATGATCGGCATTAAGCCCGGCTACACCACCAAGGCGCAACGCACGTTCATCGGTGCGGCTGAACGCAATGGCCGGCGCATCCTGATCACGATGATGGCCAACCAAGGACCCACCAAAGTTGATGCCAAACTGCTTTTGGACTGGGGATTTGTCAACGCAGCACGGATTTCCACTCCCGTTGGGCAACTGGTTGAGCCGACCGGCCCCGCCCCTACCTACACCCCACCCACGAGCCCCACTGCCCAGCCGGTGGCGACACCAACTACAGCATCACGTGCCGCGGATGCCCAATCGCGGCGCACCTCGCCGGTGCAACTTTTTGTGCTGGTGTTTGGGATTGCTTTCGCCGGTTTCCTCGCACTTATTGGCTACTTCAGTGGCGGCACCAAATCTCGGCAACGCACGCAACGCCCGTCAAGCCATTAGGCGGTAACAAAACCCATGCGCTCATAGACCGTTGCTAGCGTCGGTGCTGCTACCTCGCGAGCGCGTGCGGCACCTGCGTGCAACACCTCATGCAGTTCGGCTGGATGCGAGAGCCAGTAGTTGACCCGCTCTTGAAATGGCGTGACGAATTCAACAACAACATCGGCGACTTGGGCCTTGAGATCGCCGTAACCTGCTCCGTCATAGCTCGACACCAAATCAGCCACCGATGTGCCAGTCAGCGCAGACTGAATCGTGAGCAGGTTGCTCACTCCTGGCTTATTGACTTCGTCAAAGGAGATCACGCGCTCACTATCGGTCACGGCGGAGCGGATTTTCTTAGCAACGGCCTTGGGATCATCAAGCAATTCCACTAGACCAGCCGAACTTTCAGCAGACTTGCTCATCTTCGACGTCGGGTCTTGTAAATCAAGCACCTTGGCAGTGGCCTTGACGATCCGGGGCTTGGGCACGGTAAAGGTCTCGCCGAAACGGCTGTTAAACCGCTGGGCCAAATCACGCGTGAGTTCCAAGTGTTGACGTTGATCTTCACCAACGGGGACTTCATCGGCTTGATAAATCAAAATGTCAGCCGCCTGCAAGATGGGATAGGTGAACAGGCCAACGGAGGATCGGTCAGCACCACCACGAGCCGACTTGTCCTTGAACTGCGTCATGCGACTGGCTTCACCAAACCCCGTTATGCACTGCATCACCCAGGCCAACTGGGCATGTTCTGGCACCTGGCTTTGAACAAACAACGTGCAACGCTCCGGCTCGAGGCCAGCGGCCAGGAGTTGGGCCGCTGAGACGAGCGTACGTCGATTGAGTTCCGCTGGCTGGTAATCAACAGTGATCGCGTGTAGGTCAACCACGCAATAAAAAGCGTCGAATTCATCTTGCAGCTGCACCCACTGAGCAATGGCGCCAAGGTAATTACCCAGGTGGAATGAATCTGCAGTGGGCTGGATACCGGACAGGACGCGGGCCTGCTTGCTGGCAGCTGGACTAGGCATGGTCGTTATTGTCGCTGATGGGGGCATCAACTGGTGCAGCAGCCACGCGAATACGGGCTACCCGACGACCATCCATTGCGGAAACTTCAAGGCATCGGCCTTGCTCCTCCACCACATCACCGACGTGCGGAAGTCTGCCCAAAGTCGCCACTATGAAGCCAGCGACAGTTTCATACGGCCCGTCAGGCAACGTCATGGACGTGTCACGCATGAAGTCGTCAATGTTGAGCAATCCGTCCACTTCCACATCACCACCGGCCAAGGTTCGCGTATCAGCCGCCGATGAGTCGTACTCGTCCCTGATATCGCCCACGAGTTCCTCAACCAAATCCTCCAGCGTGACGATCCCCGCCGTGCCGCCATATTCGTCAACAACAACCGCCATGTGAGCGCCTTCACTGCGCATCTGAGTCAAGGCGGGCAGCAAGTTCTTGCTCCCTGGCAACTGCAAGATCTCTCGAACCAAATCCTCTACCCGCAACCGCGTACCTGCATGTGCGGGGTTAAGAAGGTCGCGGACGTGGACAAATCCAACCACGTCATCAACACCGTCACCCAATACTGGATACCGCGAATGCGGAAGTTCAAAGATGTCGGTTAAGGCCTTGGCCACAAAGGTGTCGGCTAACAAGAAATTGACTTCGGTGCGAGGAACCATCACTTCCCGAAGGCGGGTATCACCAGCGGTGAAGACGTCACTGACGATCTTGCGCTCTTCGCGCGACAGACCGGTGTGTGTCAAGAGCATGCCTTGCAACTCTTCTTCGGTGATAGCGGCTCGCTTCTCATTCGGATGTCCGCCCAGAGCTCGCACAATAAGGTTGGTAAAGATCGAGAGCAACCAAATCAAGGGTCGAAAGATAGAGGCGATGCGGTCAATCGTGGGAGCCGACGCCAGGGATAACGCCTCAGGCCTTTGCAAAGCCAACCGCTTCGGGACGAGCTCGCTGATCACCAACGAAATAAAGGCAATAACCAAGGTGATGCC
>CAMCVY010000005.1 GCA_945881995.1 Bifidobacterium breve
ACACCGGCAACCGCAACGGTGACCGTTCAAGAACCGTCCCTGACCGTTGACAAGCGGGTTGATGACTCAACGCCTTCACCTGGTCAGCTATTCACGTACACGGTGAAGGTGTCCAACTCAACGGCCATCAACACGAGCACGGCCTACAACACCTCAGTGACTGACACGATTCCGGTGGGCGTGGTAATCCAAACTCCGCTTCCCACTGGTGCTGTATTAACCGGAGCTGGACCTAACGGTGGCGGGACGATCACGTGGACTCCGACGACCAATATCTTGACCGGCGGATTTGTCACGTTGACGTACCGCGCACTGCTGGCGGATTCGACAACTCTGACTAGCGCACCGCTGACAAACACTGCTGACATCACGCAGTACCGCAGTCAGCCCAATCGTGGGCGGCTCTATGACGGACCCAGCGACCCCGCAACCGTGACACCGGCGTTCCCGGTGCTCTCGGTGACGAAGGGCGCGCCCGAAGGATCACTGGCTTACATTGACGATGAGTTCCGCTGGAGCATTGAAGTGCAAAACACGGGCAAGTCCGGAGCCTTTGATGTTGATGTGACGGACGCGTTGCCACCGAACTGGCGTTACGTTGCCAATTCCGCGTTGGTCAGCGTGGCCAATGCTCCGTCGGCAGCCGTTGAACCGGTGACAAGCCTGAGCGGTGATGTGCAGACACTGACGTTCTCCAACGTTGGTGACTTGGCCGTGGGTGAATCGGTCATCGTTCGACTGTCAGCCAAGCCTTTGTCGGCGGTTGTTTCCACGCCAGGCGTGGGTGGTTCTATTTCCCACATCAATAATGCTGCTGCAGCTGCCAATGACGCTACCGGCAACGATCGCAATGCTGATGGGCCCTATACCGATTCCGATACGGCGAACGCGCACATCGATAGCGCTGATGTTCAGATTCTTAAGACGCACACCAGTCCAGTTGTCGCGGGTAGTTCGTTTGACTGGAACTTGGAAGTCACGAACAACGGTCCTGACACGGCCGTTGGACCATTCGTCGTCAGTGACGAAGTTCCCGTCGGCCCAACATTGGTGACCGCTAGTGGCACGGGTTGGTCCTGCGACATCGCCGGACGCGTCATCACCTGCCAGCGCCTCGATGGTGATGCCACCTTGGCTAGTGGCGCGTCCTTCCCGCTGATCAAGGTCACGATGCGAGTGGGCTCTGCCGTTGCGGAATCTACGACCTACTCCAACACTGCGTCAGTGACGGATCGAACCTATGACCCAGATCAGAGCAATAACACTTCTTCTGATGACGTCACGGTGACGACCTCAGCGGACCTGCAGATCGTCAAGCGTCTTACCGGAACGATGGTGGCTGGTCGCAACGCGACCTACACCTTGGATGTCAACAATCTCGGTCCTTCGGTTTCACGAGGTGCGATCACCGTCACTGATTCCGTGCCTGATGGAACAACGTTTGTTAGTGCCACTGGATCTGGATGGATTTGTGCTGAGTCAGGCGGTGTGATCACGTGTGATCATGCAGCGGATTTACCCACTGACTCATCAGCTGGGCAGATCACCGTTGTCGTACTCGTTGATTCTGGTCGCGCCACAGATGTCGTCAACTCGGCCAGCGTGACGGGTCCAACGACCGATCCGGATTCAAGCAACAACACCGATGACGTGACAACAACCCCTGACACATCAGCGGACTTGATCTTGACCAAGTCTTCGATCGGTTCGGTTGTTGCCGGGTCGACGGCGACGTACCGCCTGGTCGCCAAGAATGTGGGTCCATCCGATGCGCAGTCAGTCACGATCACTGACACCTTGCCGGCCAGTGGTACGTACAGCAGCTTCAGTTCGGTCAGCGGTTCGTGGACGTGCAATGAGTCCGCCGGAGCGGTGACGTGTGCCCTGAGCGGATCGCTGGCAAGTGGCGCCACCGCTGAAGTCACCATCAATGTCGATATCTCACCGAGCGTGGTGGGAAATATTGCCAACACGGCCGTGGTGGATTCGACAACACCGGATCCCAATCCAGACAACAACGACGGCACCGACAATTCAGAATTCACCGGTGAAGCAGACCTGGCCATCGTCAAGTCGCACAGCGGAAATGCCATTGCTGGCGAGAACATCTCCTTCACCCTTGCCGTGACTAATGGTGGTCCTTCGGATGCCGCGGCTGACATCGTGGTGAAGGATTCCTTGCCGGCCGGATTGACCTTTGTTTCGGCTAGTGGAAGCGGCTGGGTGTGCACTCACAGCGGCGCAGACATCACCTGTACACGTTCTGCGACCTTGGCAACGGGTGGCACGGCCTCGGACATCACAGTGGTGGCTGCTGTGGATCCCTCGGCGGGCCCAGACACTGTCTTTAATACGGCAACCGTTGAATCAACGACAACGGACGACCCGAATATGGAAAACAACACCTCGACCGATGACCTGATCGTCAATGACTCAACGGACATCAGCATTGCCAAGTCCACAACCGGTGCGAATCCGGTGCGGGCTGGATCGCGGACTGAGTTTTCCATCGTCGTGACAAACCATGGCCCATCCACAGCAGACGATGTGATTGTCACTGACACCTTGCCGCTGGGCTTCAGCGATATCTCATTGACGGAAAATGGCTGGACATGCGAGCCCATCGTTGGCAACCGCGTTGTATGTCGCCTGGCTGAGCTGGTGCCGGGAACCTCACCGACGTTGAAGATCTCGGCGCAGGTCACCTCGGACGTCAATGGTGGAAGCACCCTGACCAACTCTGCTGCCGTGACTACGAATACTCCCGACGACGATCCGTCGAACAATTCGGATGATTCAACCGTGGATGTTTCCGCAGCCGCCGACCTTGTTCTGACCAAGACGGCACCCACCGAGCGCATCGAAGCAGGTGAATCGGGTGTTTACACGCTTGCTGTGAGCAACAACGGCCCCTCGAATGCCTCCGCAGACATTGTTGTGGTGGATACGTTGCCGGTTAATTTGACGTATGCCTCGAATAACGGACCGTGGGATTGTGTGCCCAGCGCTGTCACCGGTGCGGGGCAAGTGGTCACGTGCACCTTGCAGGATGCGCAAGGCGTACCCGCGGGTGGAGATGCCCCTAACTTAGAGATGTTGGTTGACTTCAACGCCGACGCTGATGCAGGGGACTACACCAACACTGCCTCGGTCAGTTCGCCCACTGATGATCCCGATACTTCCAACAACGATGACTCGGCTGGCGTCACCATTGGCCGTCAGGTGGATTTGGTGACAACGAAATTGCACACCGGCGATGTAAAAGTCGGCGAAAACGTGATCTTTACGATTCGGGTGACCAATAAGGGCCCATCCCAAGCCCGCGAGATTGTGTCGACCGACACCTTGCCGACGGGCTTGGAATTCGTAGAAGCCAATGGCGATGGTGACTGGAACTGTGATGAATCCGGTGGAACGGTGACGTGTGCTTTGACGACTCCGCTGGAGCCTTTGGCATACACCGAATACACCGTGACGGCCAAGGTTCTAGCTTCCGCGTATCCATCAGTGACCAATACAGCCACTGCGGAGTCAGATATCCCCGATGACTTCCAGCCAGATAACACTGCAGATGATGTGGTCAGCGTTCCGGCCTTAGTTGACCTCAAAATTGCCAAGTCACACACGGGGAACTTCACCACGGGAAGTACCGGCACATACACGGTGACGGTGACGAACGCTGGCCCGACCAGTGACCCCGGTCCGCTCACGGTGACTGACACGCTGCCCAATGGGTTGACTTACATCTCAGGAACGGGCACGGGCTGGTCCTGCTCCTCGGTGGGCCAGGCCATCACGTGCGTTCGTGCGGCAGCTCTTGCCAAGGGTGCATCAGCGCGCCTCACCATCAAGGTGAACGTGTTGCCAGCAGCGGCACCGGGCGTGACGAACACGGCTTCGGTTTCATCCGAGAGTGAAGACGTTGACCCCAGCAATAACGCTGACTCTGATCCGACCACTGTCGATGAAGTGTCTTCTCTGGCCATTGCCAAGGAGGCACTGTCCTACAAGGGAACCACCGCTGTTTACCGCATCAAGGTGACCAACAATGGGCCGAGCGTGACCACGACGCAGGTAATCATCCGTGACTACTTACCAGCCGAACTCACGTATGTTTCCTCAGCGGGAATCTATTGGGCGTGCGGAGCGGTGGGTCAAACCGTCACCTGCACGAACAATCAGCCGCTCGCCGTGGGTCGAACGATTTCGGTCAACATCACTACCTCCGTGAAGGTGGGTGCGAGCGGCACCATCGTCAATGTCGCGGATGTGACTGGTGGCAATGTGGACAACGATTCCAGTGTCACGGTCAGTGATGATGCACAAATCATCGTCCCCAAGCCGTTGGCTGAAACTGGTGCTGGAGCGCTGGGAATGTTGATGGCTGGACTGGCACTGATCGGTGTGGGTGCTGCGATGCAGCGCGTGCTACGACCGCAGGCAGTGCGGAACTAGGTCCGAGTAGGTCTAGTTCTTCAGTTCCGCTAGTCGCGCGAGAGCTTCGTTGCGTTCAACGCTGTGATCAACAATGCGCTCGGGATATTCAGCGGCAAGCAGTGGTGCGTCCCACGGTGTGTGTGCACTTGCTCCGGGAAGTTGGGCAAGTTCGGGAATGTATTTGCGCACGTAGTCACCATCGGGATCGAATTTGACGCCTTGCATCACAGGATTAAAAACTCGAAAGTAAGGTGCCGCATCTGTTCCCGTTCCGGCAGCCCATTGCCAGCCGTGTTGATTGCTCGCGATATCGCCGTCACGCAACCACTCCATGAAGTGCGAAGCACCACGTTGCCAGTCCAAGTGCAGATCCTTGACCAAAAACGAAGCCACGACCATGCGCACGCGATTGTGGATCCAGCCTTCGGCTAAAAGTTGGCGCATACCCGCGTCAACAAACGGATAGCCGGTTCGGCCCTGCGTCCAGGCAGTGAATCGAGTATCTGCCGTGGTTCCGCTATCTGTTCGCATGCCTTGCATGGTGGGTTTTAGGCTGTGTTGGGCAGATTGCGGGACGTGGAACAGCACATCGGCGTAGAACTCTCGCCAGCACAACTCGCGACGGTAGACATCGTGTGCCCTGGAATCGTTGAGCTCTGCGAGCAAGGTGCGCGGGTGCACGTGACCCCAGCGAAGGGCCATGGACAAGCTTGAGGTTCCCGCAAGATCAGGTCTGTCCCGGTGGTCTGGGTATTGGTCGATGCGATCGGTGTGGAAGGTCCGCCATAGATCCAGACTTGCTTGTTCCCCGATAGCGGGAAGTGTCACGCCAGCGGGCAGTTCCGCCGTTGGCCACGGATCACTGACGAGGTTGAGCCACGATGGAGTGGTGTTTGCCACCGGTGCCAACCAGCCACTGTCACACCACGCTCGATAAAACGGGGTGAAGACTTGGTAGGGCGTTCCATCTGATTTGCGAACAACCCCTGGATTGACCGCATACGGCGATCCCACAGATTCCAGCGCTACCTGGTCGTCCAGCAGGGCGCGTTTGACATCTGCATCGCGCTGTTGACCATAGGGAGCAAAGTCGGCGCTGATAAAGACAGCGCTCGCACCAACGTCCTTCGCTACTGCTGGCAACACCTCGGTGGGGCTACCTACCCGCACGACGAGTTGACCGTCCATCGCCTCGTTGAGTGCATTAAGACTGCGCAGGAGGCACACGCGCCGGACGGCACCGGACTTGTCCCACAGATGCGGGTCAATGACAAACAGTCCAAGGACTGACCCGGCTTGCGCGGCACGAGCCAGCGCCGCATGGTCATTAAGGCGCAGGTCTCGCCGAAACCACATCACCGAAGTCATTCCCCCACGCTAGAGGGCTTCGCCCTCCCACGCACCTGAAGCGAGAAGGCGACGCAACCGCGTCTGAGTCGGTACGGTTAGGGGGTGAGCGGACTGATTGATACCACCGAAATGTATTTGCGCACGGTGTATGAGTTAGAAGAAGAAGGCATTCGTCCCATGCGTGCACGCATTGCGGAGCGTCTGGGCCAAAGCGGACCGACGGTGAGCCAGACGGTTGCTCGCCTTGAGCGCGATGGTCTCTTGACTTTGCAGGACGATCGCCACTTGGAGTTCACACCTGCTGGCCGAGCCATGGCCGTGCGGGTGATGCGCAAGCACCGATTGTCGGAGTGCATGCTCATCCAGATCATTGGCCTACCTTGGGAAACGGTCCACGCCGAGGCTTGTCGCTGGGAACACGTGATGAGTGAAGATGTGGAGCGACGCATCGTTGAGTTGCTTGATCATCCGACCGAATCGCCGTACGGAAATCCCATCCCGGGTCTGGCGGAACTTTTTGATGAAGCTGCCCACCTCATATCTTTCGAGGCGCTGGTGGGGCTGGACGCGATGGCCGGCAGTGCGGCTAAAAGGGTGACAGTGCGACGCATTGCCGAACCCGTTCAAGAAGACAGTGAATTGATGACGGCGCTGCGACGGGCAGGAGTTCAGCCTGGCGAAATTGTCTCGGTGACCAGGTCAGAAGGTGGTGTCATGGTCGGCAGCGCTGGCGAATATGTCGAGCTGGATGACGAAACTGCAGCACATATTTTTGTGGCGGCCGGGGCTAGTTAGGCCTTTCTGGTCACGCTCATCGTCAAGCCATGGAGAACCCAGCCACGCCCGCCCACAATGTCCGATTTCGGCCCTAGGACGCCCGATTTGTGCCTGAAAGCGTGCCCAATGGGCACTTGCGGAATCCATCGTCTAGGGTATTGCCAACCCGAAGATCAGTTCGGGGGTCTTTGATACCGACGCCGAATCCTGCCTGGTAGCAAAGAAAAGCCGCTTGGCAGGAGCGGGGGACCCATGAAAGTGGCCCAGATTTTTGGGCCTTGGGGTGAAGCCGACTAGGAAACTAGCCGGCCGGGCCATACTCCGGCCCGAACCCGACAGCTCACCTCGAAGGCGTCGGAGAGGGCATCTTCGACATGCTCAAAACATCACATCGCGCACTGGCGCTTGCTATTAGCGCTGGGCTACTGGCCTCGCTGGTCAGTCCTGTTGTGGCATCCGCACAAGCCAATGCTGGCAGTGTCTCGGGTCCTGAATCATCAATCCAAGGACCATCCACGAAGCCTCCGGCCGTTGAGGTTATTGCTCCGGTCACCCCTCCGCTGGCGCAACCGCAGCCAGCCAAAGTCTTATTGAAAAAGGGTTCGCGCGGAATTGCTGTCTTGAAGTTGGAACAACGCGTTCACATACTCAAGCCCGACCGTGTCTATGACGCCAAGACTGTTGTTCGCGTCAAGCAAATCCAAAAATGGGCCAAGGTCTCACGCACCGGGGCTGTGGACACCACAACAAACCGCGTCATTTCCCAGTGGAATCGATCGCGCGCCGGTAAGACCGTCGCCGCACAGGTTCGTACAACCTCTCGTCTCGCGAGCATCATTGACATGGCGCGACGCTATTCCGGTCGCCCCTATGCAGCCGGTGGCGCGGGTCCTGGCTCGTTTGACTGCTCTGGATTCACGAGCTACGTCATTGAACGTGCCATCGGACGCAGCTTGCCGCATCAATCTGGTCAGCAAGCTTCTACCGTGAGCCGAATCCCGCGTTCGCAGGCGCGTCCTGGCGACTTGGTGTTCTTCACCAAGGGCGGACGTGTCTATCACGTGGGAATCTATGCGGGTGGAAGTCGGCTGTACCACGCATCAGTACCGGGCACTCGTTCCGGTTTGGGACCGATCTTCTCGGGTAGCGTCTTTTTCGGACGTGTGGTCTAAGGCCTTTTGCGCACTTTGCCCGTGGTAGGGCAAACTGATCTGAGGCCATGGTGATCTGGCCGCTCAGGACAGGTGAAGGGCCAAAATATGAACAGGGCTGGGGCTCGGGCAATTATTTTTGCCGTCGTTGCCCTAGGGCTGAGCACTCTGACAGCCCCTTCGGCCGGTGCCGCGGTTATTGCGCCCCCCACGACCCCGCCTCCGACGGCGTCACCGAGTCCGACTCCTCGGCCCACTCCGAAGCCGACACCAAAGCCCACGCCGCGCGCGCTCACTAAGTGTCAAATCGCTGCACAAGCGAAGAACACCACCCCGTCTAAACCGTTCTACCGTGCCGCCACAAAATTTGGCATGCGCGATGGCGGGCCCAAGTCGATCAATCACGTACGTGAGGCGCAGTATCGATTGCGATGGGCCAAGGTCTACAAGGGCTCGGTCACTGGTTCGTACGGACCGGCCACTCGGCGAGCCGTACGCACCTTCCAGTCTAAGAATTGCTTGACCCCAACGGGGAACGTGAATGTGCAGACTTGGGCCGTATTGATTCAGCGCACCATTCGATTTAAGTCATCGATTCCCGCAGTGTGCCGAGGTGCAGGTTGGCACTCCTGCTATGACAGAGCATCGCACCAAGACTTCTTGTTTAAGAATGGGAAGTTGTGGAATGTGTGGCTGGTGCGTGGGGGTGCGTATTCAACTCAGACCCGTACCGGAAACTACAAAGTGACTGCTCGTTACAAGGAAAAGGTGTCCTCGCTTTACGACGTGAAGATGTACTACTTCATGCCGCATTCGGGGGGACAGGGTCAGCATGGCTCTGGATTCATGGTCGATCCGTGGGTTGGTCACTCCCACGGCTGTATCAACATGTACATCAAGGATGCCAAGGTCTTGTTTAACCTCACGCGTGGTCAGACGCTCCGGGTGACCGTGTACGGAGCCTGGGACTAGTCCTTCGCGCCTTTTCGGTGCCCCGAGGGCGCGAGATCCCTATTCATCGGTCACACTTAGGGACATGTTCAAAAACTTTTGGTACGCGATTGCGTTCAGTGAAGAAATCACTGAGGCTCCTTCCAAGCACCGCTTGTTGGCGCAGGACCTTGTCTTGTGGCGCGCGAGCAATGGTCAGGTGCGTGCGCTGAGCAACACCTGCATTCACCGTGGCGGCAGCTTGTCACAGGGCAAGGTCGAAGACGACAACATTACGTGTCCGTATCACGGTTGGGGATTTGGTGGCGACGGTGCTTGCACCATCATTCCTGCCAACGGTCGTGGGAAGCCGATCTCCAAGCGCGCACGAGTTGATAGCTACCCGGTCGAAGAGCGTTATGGCTGGATCTGGGTATTCCCCGGAGATATTCCCGAAGAAGAGCGTGTGCCCATCCCTGACCTGTCCTTCATGGATGACCCGGAGTATCGCTCGGTCAGTGGCGAGTGGACGTGGAATGCAAACTACGAGCGCGTAGTAGAAAACGGAACGGACCAATCGCACACGCCGTTTGTGCACGGTGGAGTTTTTGGTGACCCCAAAGCACCACCGGTTGAAGAGTTTGAAATTGAAGTCGGTGAATGGTGGGCTCGTCTTACCGTCGAGCAGTTCTCGCCAAATAAGCCCGCTGGCAAATTGACGCAGTTGTTCCCCAAATCGCGTGCCTACAAGGAAGACGAACCCACGCCACCGGTGTTGGTCAAGACCGCGTTCTTCTTCCCATCCATCGTCATGATTGACCTCACGATTCCTAAGCTGGGTCGCCAGGTTATCTGGGATACCAATATTCCCGTCGATGAGCACACCACGCTGACCAAGTGGAAGGGCTACCGGAACTTCTACAAGACGCCGTGGGCTGACCGCATTGCCAAGAAGATGATCGTCAAAGTGTTTGCTCAGGACGACCGCGTCGTCAATGAGATCGCACCTGAGTTGATCCCCACCGAGCTTAATGGCGAACTGCACCTTCGTTCTGACCAGATGTCACTTGAGTTCCGCAAGATTAAGCAAAAGGCAGTGGACTTGGGTTACTCGGTGCTGGGAACGTCTGAAGGAACCCAGAGTACGAAGACGATCATTGCGAGTCCTTACCGTCGCGAAGAAGGCTTAGAGAACTCGTGGATCTTGCCAGCAACTCCTGAAGGCTCAACGAGCCTATAGCCCAAACTTGAGGTAAGCGGGATCGTTCTTTTCGACGATCCCGCTTATTTTTTGTTTTGGGTGGAAGTTATGGCGGTTCGCTAACCCGAAATACGCGGCCTTGCAGTTGTTGTAGGGCAACCTAGGCATCTACGGGTTTAATGACGTGAGGGGATGAAGTCTTGAGTTCACTAAGCGATAGCAAGATGTGTGTGGCATGTGCCTCGGCTATGGAATCACATGGCGCGTCCAGGGGGCCTGCCATCCAGTCAAAAAATTACAATGAACTCGTACGCTCCGCGATGCGAGTACAAGACAAAGTCGCGGACAAGGTGACTGGTTTTGCCGGCTCGCTTAACTTTGTGTACCTGCACGGCCTGTGGTTCGGATTGTGGATTGCACTCAATATTGGGCTCATTGGGGCAGGCGTGAAGTTTGACTCCTACCCCTTTTCGTTTCTTACGCTGATCGTCAGCCTTGAGGCCATCTTCTTGTCCACCTTTGTCATGGTGAGTCAAAATCGCCATGCCAAGCGAGATGCAATCCGAGCCGACATCGGTTTTGAAACCGATGTTCGATCCGAAATGTGGTCGCTGCATATCGGTGCTGCACTGGGTATCGATCCAGCGCACGTTGAGGCTTCGGTTGAGCAGGCCATTGAGGCCGCCCGTCTTGCTCAGGAGAAGGCGGAGAGCGCGACTTAGGCCCAGCAGGTGCAGGGGGCCTGACCCGAGGGTCCCCAGCCGGGGGCCACTTGGCCGGCCAAGGTGGCTCGGGAAAAGAGCCAGCCCTGCACGTAGTCCACACCAGCAGTTTCGACACACGCGAGTTGAGTTTCGTTCTCAATTCCCTCGGCGACGACGACGGCACCGACCGCCTGTGCCATACCAACAACGTGAGAGACCACGGAGATCTCTCGTGCTTTGGGTTCATCGCCGAAGACGACCGGATCAATCTTGATCATGTCGATAGGTAGCGAGCGCAATAGTCCAATATTGGAATAGCCGGCTCCGAAGTCATCAAGAGCGACCAAGATTTCGGCTGCTCGCAATTGACGGATTTGGTCAAGAGCGCATTGGAAGTGGTCAAGGTATTGCATTTCGGTGAGCTCAAGCAAAATGTTTCTGGGATCGCACTCATGCTGTTCAAGGATGTGCAGAACGCTTGTTGCAAAGTCTGCTCTGCCCAAGACTTGAGGGCTGACGTTGATGCCAACGCGATATCCAGTGAGCCAGTTGTCCCCGGCCCACGTTTTAGCTTGTTGGGCTGCCAGCGAAACGATGTAGCAAGCGAGTTCAAAGTCGGTGCCATCTCGATCCGCCTGCTCCAACACGGACTGCGGACCTAAGACGCTGCCGTCAGGTTCAAGGCGCCGCAGAAGCGCTTCGGCTCCAGCCGGTTGTCGGCAGACCACGTGATGGACTGGCTGGTAGGCCAAACGCACGTTGGCCCATTGATGCTCGCGCATGGAAGGGAGAGCGGACAGGTCGCTTGTCACGCTTTTCTCCTTCCGCGTCTTCAGGCCCCCCTCAGTCTGACGTGCTTGACCAATGGCGGGCAAGGGAAATCAGGTCCTTTGATGAGATTGCTGGCTCGCAACGAGCCAGTTTTACCTAGTTCAGGCGTTTGCGAATCCGCAGCAAGGGGCTCAACAGGGCCTTGTCCCACTCCTTGGCCATGACCCGCGCAGGGAAGATCGCAAAGAGCGCAAAGGGTAAGGCGATGAGCGGTGCCAACTGGGTGAGACCAGTTGCGTAGGTGAGTCCTAGAACCAGACCGGCCGCAATAAGACCAACGCAGATGGGGAGTAGGTCAATGATGAAGGAAACACGTGCCCGACGTTCGTTGGGGACAACGGCTAGCGCGGTGCGGCGAGCAACGTCATCGATGCTCCAACGAGGCACCCACCACAAGATGATGCCGATAATTAGGAATGGCAAGTATTGAGGCTTAATGCCCAGTCCGCCGATGAGACCCCATGCCATAAAGATTCCGCAAGCGGTGGCAAAGATTGGCAAGAGGAGCAATGAGCCAGGGATAGTGAATCTTTCCAAGATTTTGGTAACAAAGAATTTTTGGAGAACTCCACACATGATGAAGACCGCGATCATCGTGAGCCCGTAGATCACTTGCAGCTTCGCTGGGTCGTTGACAATGACCTCGCTGTTGCTGAGGAAGGCTCCTTTGTAAATCATTCCGGCGGTAAAGACTGCAACTGAGGTCGAGAACATCGCGGTGAAGGCCTTCACTCCGCCGACGAAACTCCAGGCTGATTTCAGTGACTCAACGACGTTCTCGTCGCGACCGTGACCTTGGCTCAAAGAGGAGTCTTTGAGCGCTCGTGGCAGCAGCACGCCGATCAGCAACAGACCAATAGGGCAGATCAGGAGCAGGTATGGCAGAGGAATCCCTAGGGGAATAAAGAGGAAGGGTGCTAACGCGCTGATGGCAAGACCGGTGAGTTGGCCACCGTATTGCCACTGCGTAATGGACGGATAAATCTTGCGCCCCTCACCGGCATTGAACACATCGCTGGTCATAGTCCAGATGATGAGCGGCAGCAGGAAGTTCAATTGGTCAGCGAAAAGCCAGATCACCCCTGAGCCAATGATGGTGGTCTGGGGAATGGCCACAAGGATCAGCCCGATGACGAAACCACCGGCATAAATCTTGGTGACGCGCGAGAGTGCTTTGTCGCGCGGGAGCCGATCAATCCATGTGATCTGCAACAAAGCAACGGCAATGAGGCCTAGGCCTGCCAGTGGATAAATGATGATGACTGCTTTGAGGCCCAGTAGGGAAACAAATCGAGAACCAGCGACGATTTCGTTGATGTAGCCGATGACGAACACTGCGGCAATGGCCCACGAGAGGGGTCGTGCCCGACCACGAAGTTGTTCAATCGACGATTGATCACCCCAGGATTCGAGGCGGCTTCCCACCACGTTCTTCTTTGGTTCGGCTGGGGTAGAACTTTCCGATTCGATCAGATCAGCGAGGGCTTCTTTGTTCGTCGCTGTCTGTGGTGAGGGCTTGGCGCGAGCGGTAATGAAACCCCACTCATCGTCGCCAGTCGAATCGCTGGGTTCTCTCATTCGGTGGTGCCCTCCCTGCTATCCCTTCAGTCAGGGTAGGCGAGGAGAGGGATTGGTACGCGCGGGCATCGGATTAACTGCCCTTGGCGCGTTGCCCCAGGGCGACCCCCCCCCTCGCCCTTCGGGCCGTTTTGTAATATCTGCTCGTGAAAAAGACCTCCAAGATTCTTGCGCTGTGCGCACTTGTTTCGTTGGCCGTGGCTGGGTGCTCGAGCTCCTCGAGTGATTCCAATGCCACCGCTACCCCCGCACTGACCGGCACCGTCCGCATTGGTGTGGAAGCCCCCATTTCCGGCGACCAGGCCGAAACTGGCAAAGGCATGATCAACGGTGCCCAACTGGCAGCCGATCAGCTCAATGCCAAGGGTGGAATTAACGGTAAGAAGGTCGTCATCGTTCCTATTGACGATGCAGCAGATGCCGTCGTCGGTGTCAAAGCCGCTACCGCTGCGATTAAGGCCGGCCTTGATGGGGTCGTTGGCCCCTACAACTCCGGTGCAGGCGCCAAGACTTTGCCGTTGTACATCAAGGCTGGTCTCACCCCTATTCGCTTGACGTCCAACAGCACTACGACCAATGGATTGGGTTACACCCTCCAGCCGATGGACTATCAAATCGTTCCTGTGGCAACCGAAGCAGTCACTAAGTGGTTGAAGGCCAAGACCGCAGTCTTGGTGTTTGATTCAACTCCTGGCTACACGGCTACCACTAATGCCAAATTGAAGGCAAGTTTGGAAAAGGCCGGCGTCACAGTCAAGGCCAATGTGGGCATTACTCCTGGAGCTAAGTCATACGCGGCGCAGGTGAAAGCCGCAGCTGCGTTGAACCCTGATGTCGTGTACTTGGTGATGTATTCACCTCAGGCTGGATTGATTGCCAAGACGATGTACGACACGAAGGTCCCCGCGAAGTGCGTTGCGGACTACGCAGCAGCCGACCCGATCTTCGTCACGACTGCGGGAATCCCTGCGGCCAAGGCGTGCCCCGTCATTGGAGTTCCCTCGCCAAGCGAATTCCCCAACGGTCCTGACTTTGTTAGTCAGTACAAGGCCGCTTTTGGCGAAGAGCCCGGCACGTGGAGCCCGTACACCTTTGACTCGTTGAACTTGCTGGCTAAGGCCGCCGAGGAAACGGGTGGCTTTGATGCCAAGAAGCTCAAGGCCAACTTGGATGCGGTCAAGGGTTGGGAAGGCGTGACCGGTTCGGTGACGATCGACGCTGCCAACGGTAACCGTGATCCAGCAACGCTGGTCGTGCTCGACGTCACTGACGCTGGTGCGTTGGCGATCAATAAGGCATGGTCAAAGGCTGTGGGAGCCGACTACTAGAAATACCTCGTTAAATAGATCAGCGGCTGGGATTGAAAAATCCCAGCCGCTGATCTATTGGTTGGGATTGTCCGTTATCGGATTTGTGCCCCCGGCAGGATTCGAACCTGCGGCACACGGTTTAGGAAACCGATGCTCTATCCCCTGAGCTACGGAGGCGCTAAGAGCAACAGTGTATTGACAACACCGAAGGGACGAGACCACAGCCGTGGTGATCCCGCCCCTTCACGTGGCGGCTACGTGCTACTTGACTTCGTTCAGCTGACCGGTGGCGACGTCAAAGACAAAGCCTCGAACCGCATCGGTGTGCGGAATGAAGGGGCTGTTCTTGATGCGCTTGATGGACTGACGCACATCTTCGTCCAGATCGGGGAAGGCCTCGGCAGCCCACTCGGGCTTGATGCCAGTCTCGGCTTGGATACCAGCCTTGAAGTCGTCGTCGGTGAAGGTCAACATTCCGCAGTCCGTGTGGTGGATGAGGATGATTTCCTTGGTGCCGAGCAGTCGTTGGCTGATGGCCAGCGAGCGGATCTCGTCATCGGTGACGACTCCACCAGCATTACGAATCACGTGCGATTCGCCTTGGCCTAGTCCCAAAATTCCGTAGACATCCAATCGAGCATCCATGCAGGCAACGACAGCGATGTTGCGTGATGGGGGCAGGGGAAGGGGTCCTGAGAAATTCGCGGCATAGGCCTCGTTGTTCTTCAAGTATTCGTCAGTAACGCTCATTGCTTAGATTCCTCCAGTTAGGAAGACGCAACGACGCAAGAAAGACAGAGGAGGTCAAGAAAACATCCATCAAGCGCCGCAGCGCCCAGGATTTTCTTGGACGGCGGATTAGTTACAGCAACAACAGAAGCTGGAACACATCCGCATGAGGTCAACGTGGTGCCGTACCACTAAGTGCACGGAAGACAGAGACTTCGTTGACATGCGCGAAAGGTTAGCAAGTCAACAATGTGATGAGAAGTGGGGTGCGAGTTAAACGTTGACTTTGCGAAACTTTGGCAACAACGCATTGGAACGACGCAGGTAAGCGCGGAATTCCGGGTCATCGCTGTACTTGTCACGCTTGGATTTTTCGCCACCGGTTGTGGCCGACAACATCAAGATGATGATGTAGGTCGGGGCCAAAAATCCGGCCGCGTAGCCGTACCAATTGCTGGCAGCACCGATGCCACACAGGATGACGCCGACCTGCATCATGATTTCGCCCAGGTAGTTGGGGTGACGGGTACGAGCAAACAAGCCTGAGCTGATCCACTTGGCACCGTCGCTGCGCTTGACCTGCTGCTTCTCGTAGTCCGCGCGGGCCTCGATGGCGATGCCTTGGGCCAGGACTAGGCCGCCGATGATGAGCCAGCCATTGAGGCCGCTGTTGCCCTCGTCGGCCGCCTTGGTTGCCACGTTGTAGGTAGTCATGGCATGGAAAGTCATGAGGGTTGCTGTGTTGATGAGGAGAAGAACCTTGATCGGGAATGGAAGCTGTTTGTGTGCGATGACGGTGCCGGCCCGGCGTTGGGCAAAGGACGGGTGGCGGTAGCGGTTGGTAACAAAGGTGAATAAGCGAATCCCATAAATCATGAGTAGGCCACCCACGATGATGGACCCCAACGGCGCACCCGTGGCGATCAAGATGGTGGTGTTCAAAACAACAACACATGCCGCGTACCCGAAATTAAACACATGCACAAAGTTGACAAAAACGACGGAGCAAATGGCCAGGGCCTCAAGCGCCAAGATGGTATTCAGGGTGGTCCACTGACTGTTGGCAATCCAAATTCCCGCCGTGATCCACATCAACAACACAAAGACCGGAAAGATCTTGCGGATCGCACCCTCGCCGATGGCGATGCCATTGCGTTGACGGGTGCGTCCGCTGTGGTTTGTTGCCATTGAGAATCTCACTCCTTGAAGCGCGGGGGTGCTGACAAGCAGGTTGTATTGCTTAAGGGTAAGAGGTGCAGAGCAATCACGCAGTAGTACTCGCCGAACTAGATCCGCTCAACAATCATGCTCATACCTTGACCGCCCGCGGCACACATCGTGACCAGGCCTACGTTCACATCGCGCGCCATGAGTCCGTTAAGCAGCGTGGTGGTTAATCGAGCTCCGCCCATGCCGAAGGGGTGTCCTAAGGCGATGGCACCGCCATGCACGTTCACACGGTCAAGGTCCAGGCCCAGATCATGACAACTCGGCAAGACTTGAGCTGCAAAGGCCTCATTCATTTCCACTAGGTCGATGTCATCGATGCTCATGTTGGCTTGGAGTAATGCCTTGTGGGTTGATTCGACCGGCCCCAGACCCATGACCTCGGGGGAGAGCGCAGATACCCCGTAACTGCGAATCCGCGCCAACGGAGGAAGCTGCAAAGCGCGGGCTTTGTCGGCGCTCATCACGACAACCGCGGCCGCTCCGTCGCTGAGCGGGCAACAGTTACCGGCGGTGATGGTTCCTTGTGGTCGAAAGACGGGCTTAAGTAAAGCCAAGCCCTCAGCGGTGGTCTCGCTCCGCACGGATTCGTCAGACAACACGATGTCGTCACCGACGGTGACGGGGACAATTTCGCGTGCAAAGAATCCTTCCGCGAAGGCTTGACTCGCGAGTCGTTGAGATCGCAGTGCGAAGGCATCTTGCTCTTCTCGTGAGATACCTCGTAAGGAGGCGACGTTTTCAGCTGTGTGTCCCATCGCCAAGTAGATGTCTGGATGTTCGCCTGACTCGCGAGGATCCACCCAGGTGGCATTGTCGCCAACCGCCAATCGCGTCCGTTGCGCAGCTTGGTTGAAGAACGGGTGTCGGTCGTGATCTGGGGTAGAGCCGGCACCGGTGGGTTCGGTGTACCCCGAAATTGATTCCACGCCAGAGGCGACCACAACGTCGGCTTCCCCTAGCGCAATTGCATGGTGCGCCATGCGAATGGCTTGAAGAGAAGATGCGCATGCTCGGTTGACGGTGACACCAGGCACGGCGTCGTATCCCATCATCACTGCGATTCGGCGTGCGAAGTTTCCGCTCTGGCTGCCCGTATGCATCCAACTTCCAGTGATGAAGTCATCGATGCTGGCTCGGTCCACTTCGGGAACTTTGTCCAAGGCCCCGGCTATGGCGGCAATGGCTAAGTCTTCGGCGCGAACATTGGCGAATGTGCCACGAATAGCTTTAGTGATGGGAGTGCGTGCCGCAGCAACAATGACAACGTCGTTGACCATGGCCTACAGCCCAAGATCCTTGGCGATGAGGTGGAGCATGATCTCGTCTGCTCCGGCCCAGATGCGCGTAACGCGTCCATCGATCCAGCGTTGATTGATTTCCGTGCCTTCAAGGAACGATGAACCGCCGTGCAGTTGCATACCCAGGTCAAGAATGTCGTTCTCCAGTCGAGCGGACAGCAACTTCGCGCGTGCTCCATCCGCCGTGCTCATCGTCTTGTTCATCAGGCGCTCGATGCAGGCATCAACATGGGCTCGCACCGCGCTGCGTTGAGCATCGAGCTCGGCCAGCCGGAAGGCATTGTGTTGAAGTGAGCCCAGGGATCGGCCAAACGCTTGTCGTTCCCGAACTTGAGTCAAGGTCAGGTTCATCGCGACATCTGCCTGTGCCAAGTTCGCGATCGACGACGTGATCCGTTCCTGGGGAAGGCGATCCATCAGGTGCAAGAACCCCTCGTCGAGGGTGCCCAATAAGTGGGAGAGGGGAACTTCCACTTGATCAAAGAACAATTCCGCGGTGTCGCAGTCGTTTTGGCCAATCGTGGGGATGCGACGTCGTGTCAGACCGACTGAATTTGCATCAACGGCGAAAAGACTGATTCCGCGGGCACCTGCTTGTGGGCTGGTGCGGGCAGCGACCACGATCACATCAGCAATCGATCCGTTGGTGATGAAAGTCTTTGACCCAGTGATGAAGAAGTGATCACCCTTTGGCTCAGCCCGCGTCGATAGTGCTGCTAGATCTGATCCCGCACCTGGTTCGGTCAGAGCCAGAGCGGCGATTGCCTCGCCTTGAGCCAAAAGCGGGAGCCAGCGTTGGTGAACCTCAGGAGTTCCCAAGGCGACTAAATAAGGAGTGGCAATGTCAAAGGAAATAGTGAACGTGGATGACAGTCCGTGGGAGATGGTGGCAAGAGCATCTACTGCCGCGGCGCTCCATGCATAGGTGGCTCCAGCTGAGCCACCAAACGCGGCCGGGACTTCCAAACCAGTCAAACCCAATGCGCCGGCACGCTTCCAGGCCTGACGATCCACCGGTTGGTCAGTGATATGTACGTCTTGAGCAAACTGGCTCACGGCGCGACCAAATTCGGCGGCCTGGGGGTCATTCACCACGATTGTCATGATGGCTGAGCGTATCGGGCGGCCTTTGGGCGTGTCGCTGGCCAATCCTTGCCCTGCCCCGATTTACCTTGATTGTCCTGACTTCTTCCCCGGGAGTAACCCTTGAGTACCTATCCTGCTGCTGACGCGCGTGAATCAGCCCTGTTCCGAGGCGTTCGCCCTCGTGACCTTCTCTTGTTGATTCCTGCGGTGGCGTTGGGCCTGGTTCTTTTGGCCGTGCACCAGGCGGACAGCACGGGCAGCCCACTGTCCTCAATTTTGAGCGCTGACACCTTGGCTTCCTTGGTTCCAAACGCTCTTGACGCGGGAGTTAACCAGACCCCGTGACCACAGGTCAGGTCGACTTCTCGGTCGCCGGCAAAGTAGCCCTTGTCACCGGAGCAGCATCAGGAATCGGGCGTGCCATTTCGATTCGATTGGCGCAGGCTGGTTCGTCACTGATCCTGATTGACATCGTCGACGCATCTGATCTAGCGGCCGAGCTCAATGCCACGTTTATCCAGTGTGATGTCGCTCGCGAAGATCAATACGCCGCAGCGGTGAAGCAGGCCGTTGCGTTGCATGGCCACATTGACATCTTGGTTAACAACGCTGGCATTTCGGTCAGTAATGAATCCATCCTTGATGATTCCGATGCCGCCTACTTACGCGCCTTTAGAGTTAATACGTTGGGAGTTGTGCACGGGATTCGGTGTGTTGCACCGGTGATGCCAACGGGAAGCTCGATCATCACCATCTCATCGCTGTCGTCACTGGTGGGAGCGCCTTTGCTGGGCGCCTATGCCGCGAGCAAGGCAGCGTTGGCGGCGGTAACTCGCACCAGCGCGCTGGAATTAGCGCCTCGCGGCATCCGAGTTAACGAAGTAGCCCCTGGTGCGGTTCGAACCGCCATGAATGACTCAGGCGCACCCTTTGTTGAGCGTGAATTGGCCTGGGTCAAGGCTGCGGGGGCTTTTGGTCGGATGGCCGAACCTGAGGAAATCGCAGCTGTTGTTCACTTCCTTGCCAGCGATGATTGCCAGATGATCACTGGTCAAACCCTTGTTGTAGATGGTGGATTAACTGCTGGGCCTTCACTGGGCCTTTTGGACGCGTTAGTGGAAGGCGATAACAAGTGAAGCGGCCGATTGAACTCGTGGCACTTGTTTCCTTGACGCTGGTGGTGGCGGGTTGTTCTTCCAATGACCCAGTGGCATCTCCCACAGTGGTTGCGACTTCGTCGGCCAATGTTGTCGCTGGCGGATCGCTGTCAGTTGCAGTGGTTGACGCAATTCCGACCACGACGTGGGATCCAACCCTGGCGCCGGATTCAACAGTGCGAACGTTGGGCCCCTTGGTGATGGCTCCGTTATTGCGACCGGCTGCTGATGGCTCAGCTCCTAGCGCTGGACTGGCAACGTCGGTGAGTTCAGATGCCGCTGGCCTTACCTGGACTGTCGCCGTGCGTTCAGGCCTGATGTTTGCCGATGGCACCACACTCAATTCCGAAGACATCGCCTTTGGTTTAACAGAAAGTGCAGCTCAGCAATCGCTCACCGGTCGATTTGGCGCAGACAATCAAGGTTCCTTCTTTGTTTCGGCCACCGCCACGGATCCGCAAACGGTCGCGGTCAAACTTCGAGCCGCTAATGCGTTGTTGGATCTAACAGTTTTTGCCGCTCCTGAGTTTGGCTGCATTCAGGACAACTACGGGGGCAAGGATCGCGAAACGTACTTTAGAAATCCTGTTTCATGTGGGCCCTATGTCGCCGACGAATTGCAGAAGTCTTCAGACGAGCTCGTTCTGCGCCGAAATTCCATGTACTACGCACCCACGCAAGTGGGGCCAAACACGATCACGGTGCAAAAGTTAAGTGATTCGGTCAGCGCTGATTCCTTCATCGCTGATGGTGGCGATGTGGTCATGGATCCGCGCAAAGCAAACCCCGCGGACACCGTCGTGAGCCCCAGTGTGAGCCCCAGTGCCAGCCCCAGTGTGAGCCCCAGTGCCAGCCGCAGTGTGAGCCCGTCAGTCAGCGCTCCTGTCAGCGTCAGTCCGCAGCCGAGTTTGACGCTGACACCGTCACCGACGGCCAGCCCGACCTCTGTTTTGCCCTCTCCTGCGAGCTCGGGGACTGCATCACTGGTTGATTCGTCCTTGCCCGGACGCGTAAGCGCCCTCGTGTTTCGCTCTGATCCCCCCACCCGCGATAACAACGTTCGCATCGCGGTTGAGGCCAGTCTTGATATTGCGGCGCTGGTAGATAGTCAAAAGGGAGCGGTTAGCCCCACGGGTGGTTTGGTGCCGCCAGGGTGGCCAGGTGCTGTGGATGTTGCGATTCCGAAACGCGATCTTGAACTCGCGAAAACTGCGGTGTCGTTGTTGCCCAAAAAATCGCGCAAGCTGTCGTTGTTGGTTCGATCAGGAAATCCTGATGCATTAGCACAAGCCAAACTCGTTGCTCGTCAGGCAAAGTCCGCGGGCTTAACGATTACGGTGAAGGCACTTTCGACTGCTCGCTATGCCGCTGGACTTGCGTCTGGGAACTTTCAACTAGCGATCGTTTCCTTTTCGCCGCGCGTGGGACTTGCTGCTGATGTCACCAGGCAGTGGGCGATCACGGGTGGACAAGGATCGGGTTGGCCGGTAACCGATGCCACAACAAGTTATGGCGTGCAACTGTCGGAACCTGCCTTTGGCCCACTAGCGAATAAGGGTTCGGATGATTTCGTTCGCGCTGTCCTCGATCCCATTCAGGCGCTCGCGCTGACTGCGCGAGCTCACAGCGCCTTGGTTCGCCAAGGTGCGTTGACCGGTCTGGTGGTCCGTATTGACGGATCGATCCCGTTGGACGAGGTCAGCCTTTCCGGCCCGTGACCCTGTCGTTTAGGCCTAAACGATAGGCACAACTGCCCCCTGCCGATAGGTTGACCGCGAGGCGTTCGTAGGTTACAGGGGTGAGCATTACTGAGTTTCCCCGGCCCGCAGCCCACGCATCCTCCACGCGCGAACGCATTTTGCGCGAGGCGTCCATCCTGTTTGCCCAGCATGGATATTTCGCCACGTCAACGCGCGAAATTGCCGGTGCTGTTGGAATTCGCCAGCCCTCGATCTTCCACCACTTTAACAACAAGGCCGCCATCGCGGAAGAACTCTTGGAATACGGATGGGGATCCACGTTGTCCCAATTGCGTCAAGTCGCCGCCCTTGATGAGCCGGCTGAGGTTCGGCTCTACACCTTTTGTCGATGGGCCATGGTGCACGTCGTCACCTCGCCGTACCAACTCGTTGGTCTCACGGATTACAACTTCTTGAACTCCGCTGATGGCCAGCATTGGTTGCCACGTTTTGAGGCGATCACCAAGTATTTGCGCGACATCATCACTGATGGCGTTGCTAGTGGTGTGTTTATCAAAGAGGACCCAGAGTTTATTCGTCTCATGGTGGTAGGCAGTTTGAATGCTCATCACCGCATCAAGACCATGGCGCCTAGCGAGACGGTCGAGCGTGATGCTGAAAAGGGCGCTGACTACATTTTGCGAGCGATCATGGCTGATTCGACACGGTTGGATTCAGTGCGCACCGCCTCGCTCACTCTCGCTGGTTTTGTTGCGTCCTAGACCGACAAGTGGCCTGGCCACATGATCGAGCGCGCGCTGAGGTGCTCAAGCAACTCCACGGGGTTTCGGGACACATCAAGTGCGTAGCCCATAGCTGAGCTTCCACCGGGCATATTGATCCACGGCGCAAAGCAGGTCATTCCAGCCTGGGTTAAGGCTTGATGAGTCGAGTCAATCCCCACCACGTCAAAGCACAGGTGGTTAAACCCGTACTCAATGATGCGCGCGTCCGTTGGCTTGAGTGCGATGGGTTGGTCACGAAATTCAATGAACTCTAGGTAGGCGTTACCAACGTTCACAGGAGTTGAGGTTCCGCTCTCTGCAGCGGCCAGCGCTGCGCGCGGGGCACTGGCACGGGATTCCCACGATGAGGTGTTGCTCGGGTTGAGGTTGGCGTGCTTGTAGAAATCCAATAGATCCGCAGTGCGTGCTGTGGTGATTCCAGCGAAACTCAAGCCCCTCACGACATCTCGCCGGGCAGGTGTGAATGGCTGAGGTTCCCCGTCCAGTCCGTCGGGAGTGTGAACGCGTAACCGACGGTAATCAAGTGGATCGCCCTGCGACGATGTGTGTAACTCGATGAAGTTGCCATCCGGGTCGCGGACGAGTCGCGAGGTCTCCGTGGCTGGAAAGTTCGCATCAACAGATCCACCGCTGGCAACAATCAAGTCGGTGGCACTGTCTAGGTCAGTAACTTCCAATCCGATATGGCTGATTCCCTCGCGACGTAGCGTCGGTGGGGAATCGAAAGCGATCGGTAGTGGGCTTTTGAATTGCAGGACCTCAAGGTAGGAGTTGCCAGTTAAGAGCACAGTCACGCTGGCTGCAGTATCGGTAAGCCCCAAACCAGCATCAGCTCCTGGGGTGCCCACCGGCCAAGCAAAAGAGATGATTTCGCTAAAGCCCAAGCCGTCGCGGTAAAACGCATTGGCCCGACCAGCGTCAGGCGTGGATAGCCCGACATGGTTCAGTCCAGTGATGGCCATGGCAACCCCTTAGTCGATCGTGTCAGACTAGCGATGTGATCCACGATCCGTTGTTTCCAGAAACAACCTCGGACGAAAATGATCCCGCTGATTCGGGCTCAGATGATTGGCGCGGTGCTGATCGCGAAGATGACGAGCGCTTCCTGCGCGAAGTGCCACCGCATCACGGTTAGCGATTCTTCAGTGCGTCCCTAATTTCACGTAACAAGACGACTTCTTCTGAGGCATCCTCGACTGATTCCTCTGTTCGCAGCAACCGGCTAGTCATCAACTTGTTCATCGGCAAGACCACGATGAAATAGATGGCGGCCACAACGACGATAAAATTGATGATCGCCGTCAAGACGATGCCGACGCTGAAGTCAGCGCCATTGACAGTGAACGTCCCGACGCTATCGAGGTTGGGCTTACCCAAAATCGCGGCGACCAGGGGATTGACTAATCCCCGCAGGAGCGAGTTGACGATGGCGGTAAATGAAGCGCCGATGACCACCGCAACGGCTAGGTCGAGAACGTTTCCGCGAAGGACAAAAGCCTTAAAACCCTGAAGCACTGTTACTCCCGCCATGAATGTGTTGCCACGTTAGCGCGAAGTGTCTGCTGGATTAGTCAGAAGCGCGGATGGCGATTGAAAGTTGTGACGAAGCTCCAGCACTGGCAAGCATCCCCGCGAGCGAGCGAACGATGGCAACGAGTACCACGGAGTTTTCTGTTGAAGCAGAGGCGAATCCTGGGCTGGTCGTGCGACGTGGGAGCGCGGCCACTCGCACTCGGGATGCAACCAGGGACGACTCTTTGCCTTCCGTGGTCGCAAAGATGTCGATCCAGTCGCCCACGGTGAGAACACTGCTCAGGGACGCATCGGATAGTCGCAGTGGCACTAAGGCGTATTGATCGTTGTCGAGCAGCCCGGGTCCGATGAGTTGGTTGGTGGTGATTAATCCACCGGCGGGGATGGGAATGGCGGCACGTTGGCCCACACCAGCCGCCGGATCGGTCAAGGACTGAGGCAGTGCGGCACCAGAGATCGTGACCGTTGTGAGATCCGTCAGGCGCAGAACTTCGCCAGCAGCGATGGATCGTTGCGCGACAACCACGGAACGTTGTTGCCCTGAACTCTGGGGGTTGGAAAGGGTGAGGAAAACTGCGAGTGCAGCACAAAGTACTGCCACGATCCGACGGTTGCGTTGTGAGGAATAGCGCCGAAGCGTGATGAGCGCAGTGGCGAGGTACTCCCGAGGATCCATCCTGACGGCCATGGCGCAAACCTAAGCGCGCGGTTCAGGTGATGGTGACTGGCCGAGGAACGACGGCGTAAGTGCAGGGGTTAAGCATCCCCAGAGGGCGCGGCCGGGGCAGGTTTGTCGGCTGGCTTAGCGGGTGTGGTGTCCGTGGTGCTTGGTGAGGTGGAAGCCGCGGGCGTGGCCGTTTCGCTGGCTGATTGGCTGCTGCGACTATCCGTGCGGTAAAAACCAGACCCCTTGAAGACCACGCCTACGGAAGAAAAAAGTTTGCGCAATTCGCCTTGGCACTGCGGGCATGAGGTCAATGCATCATCGCTAAAGGACTGCACGGCTTCAAACTGATGGCCACACGCATTACATGCGTATTCGTAGGTGGGCACTTGCGCTCCAAGACTGATGGTGGACCTCTTGCAGCCGAGGCTGCTCTTTTTGCTACTCACGATGATGCCCCACAGCCGGTTCGGTGCTGATGCCCGCCCTGACCTTGACTCGTTAAGGCGTTGCGCTAGCCGGTTTCACCGCGCGCAGGCCGTCGTTGGGCGTGCAGACGTGGGTCACTCGAACATCGTGAGCCTCATGGGGAATGGTTCCGGCCGGTAATAGTTCGTGGTCGTAAATCATGGCGATGATCGGCACGTCGGGTCGAACCAGCGAAAGCACGCGGTCGTAATACCCGCCGCCTTGACCCAGTCTTACTCCGTCGGTGGTGATGGCAAGCGCCGGCACGAGCATCAAGTCAACGCCGGAGAGCACGTTGGAT